>NZ_JBEZFH010000350.1:0-4469 GCF_040649355.1 Sphaerisporangium sp. NPDC049002
CGTTTAACCGGGAGCAAACCGCGCCTTTCCAGGCACTTGACTTCCAGTCACCCGAACCCGCTAGGATTCAGACCACCCTGTCTCCAGGGCAACCCTACTAACTTACCCGATCGGGAGGGCCTCGTCAAACTTCGGCGTGGCACTTCAAACCAAGGTAGGTCTTCGGGAGTGCAGGAGAGCCTAACACCTCCGGAAGCCGAATGATTCCCAGAGTCTCCGCTCAGATCGAGTGGAGTGCGGCGTCGCCCTGCGAGTAGAACTCTAGCATCGGCGCGACCGTGTCATGAACAACTTAGGTCAGTCCGCCGTTATGCCCGGGGCGCGAACGTCCAAACCTCCAGTTCGGGTCCTGACGGACCGAAGCACAAGAGCCCGCGACCTTGGGGGTCGCGGGCTCCTGGAAGGTCCTCTCAGCTCGCCGGCAACGCCGCCAGCTGTGCCTCAAGCCGGGCGATGTCGGCGTCGGCCTGAGCCGCCCTGGCGCGGACCTTGACGACGACGTCCTCCGGCGCCTTGGACATGAACTGCTCGTTGGCCAGCTTGGCGGCCGACTGGGCCGCCTCCTTGCGCGCCACGGCGAGATCCTTGTCCATGCGCCGCCGTTCGGGGGCCACGTCGATGGCCCCCGCGGTGTCGATCTCGACGACGGCGGAGCCCACAGCGAGCCGTGCCGTGGCCGCGAACGACTCTGAGGGGTCGTCCAGCCGCAGCAGGGCGCGTATGGCGGTCTCGTGGGCGCCAAGCGCCGTGCTGTCGAGCGAGAGCCTGGCCGCGACCCGCTGGCCGGGCTTCAGCCCCTGGTCGGACCTGAAGCGGCGGACCTCGGTGATGAGCTCCTGCAGAGAAAGGATCTCCCCCTCTGCCGCCGGGTCGGCGTACCGGGCGTCGGGGACCGGCCAGGCGGCCACCGTGACGGAGGGCCCCCCGGTCAGCGCCCGCCAGAGCTCCTCGCTGACGAACGGCACAAGGGGGTGCAGCAACCGGAGCAGGGCGTCGAACACGTGCCCCAGCACCAGGCGGGTGCGGTCAGCCACCTCGCCGCCCGACGCGATCTGGATCTTGGCGAGCTCGACGTACCAGTCGCAGACCTCGTCCCACGCGAAGTGGTAGAGCTGATCGGAGATCTTGGCGAACTCGAAGTCCTCGTACCCGATGTCCACCGCGCCGACGACCGCCTGAAGGCGGGACAGGATCCACCGGTCGGCGACGGTCAGGTCACCGGGATCGGGCAGCGCGCCCGAGACGGTAGCTCCGTTCATCAGCGCGAAGCGGGTGGCGTTCCAGATCTTGTTGCAGAAGTTGCGGGAGCCCGCGGCCCAGTCTTCGCTGATCGCCACGTCGGACCCCGGGCCGGCCCCCCGGAGGAGGGTGAAGCGGGTCGCGTCGGCGCCGTACCGGGAGATCCAGTCGAGCGGGTCGACGACGTTCCCGAAGGACTTCGACATCTTCTTGCCGAACTGGTCGCGGACCATGCCGTGGAGCGCCACAGTCTGGAACGGCGGCGTGCCGTCCATGGCGTACAGGCCGAACATCATCATGCGCGCGACCCAGAAGAACAGGATGTCGTACCCCGTCACCAGGACCGTCGTGGGGTAGAAGCGCTCCAGCTCGCGCGTGCGCTCGGGCCAGCCGAGGGTGGAGAACGGCCACAGGCCCGAGGAGAACCAGGTGTCGAGCACGTCGGGATCCTGCGCGTACCCGGCGGGAGGCTCCTCGTCGGGACCGACGCACAGCACCTCGCCCTCGGGGCCGTACCAGACCGGGATGCGGTGGCCCCACCACAGCTGGCGGGAGATGCACCAGTCGTGCATGTCGTCGACCCAGTCGAAGTAGCGCTTGGCCAGCTCCGGCGGGTGGATGCGGGTGCGGCCGTCGCGCACGGCGTCTCCCGCGGCCTTCGCCAGCGGCTGGACGTTCACGAACCACTGCAGCGACAGCCTCGGCTCGACCACGGTCTTGCAGCGGGAACAGTGGCCGACGGCGTGCAGGTAGGGACGCCGCTCGGCGACCACGCGACCCTCGGCGCGAAGCGCCGCGACCACGGCGGGCCTCGCCTCGAAGCGGTCGAGCCCCTGGAAGGGACCGTGGGCGGTGATGACGCCCCGCTCGTCCATGATCGGGAGGGACGGCAGCCCGTGGCGCCGGCCGATCTCGAAGTCGTTGGGGTCGTGCGCGGGGGTGACCTTGACCGCGCCGGTGCCGAACGCCGGGTCGACGTGCTCGTCGGCCACGATCGGGATCAGCCGGCCGGTGAGCGGCACCTCCACCAACGTGCCGACGAGGTGGGCGTAGCGTTCGTCGGAGGGGTGCACGGCGACGGCCGTGTCTCCGAGCATCGTCTCGGCCCGGGTGGTGGCGACGACGATGGACGACTCGCCCTCGCCGTAGCGGATCGAGACCAGCTCGCCTTCGTCGTCTGTGTGGTCGACCTCGATGTCGGAGAGCGCGGTGAGACAGCGGGGGCACCAGTTGATGATGCGCTCGGCGCGGTAGATCAGACCGTCGTCGAAGAGCCGCTTGAAGATCGTCTGGACGGCCCGGGAGAGGCCCTCGTCCATGGTGAACCGCTCGCGCGACCAGTCGACGCTGTCGCCGAGCTTCGCCATCTGGCCGAGGATCCGGCCGCCCGAATCCTCCTTCCACTGCCAGACCCGCTCGACGAACGCCTCGCGGCCGAGGTCGTGCCGGGACAGGCCCTCCTTGGCCAGCTCGCGCTCGACGACGTTCTGCGTGGCGATGCCCGCGTGGTCCATGCCGGGGAGCCACAGGGTCTCGAAACCGCGCATACGGGCCCGCCGGCTCAGGGCGTCCTGGATCGAATGGTCGAGGGCGTGGCCGATGTGGAGGACACCGGTGACGTTGGGCGGCGGCAGGACGATGCTGTACGGCTCGCGCTCGCTGCCTACATCCGCAGTGAAGTAGCCCTCCGCCACCCAGCGCTCGTAGCTCTGGGTCTCGACGTCAGCGGGTGCGTACTGGGTTGGCAGCTCAGGCGTTGTCACAGTCACCAATTGTAGGGAGGCCCGCACCTTGCCCGTGTCCTAACCACGGGCCGTCCCTTACCTGATATACGGACCCGAGGTGCCCAAAAGCCATATTGAGCATGGCTATAAGTACGGCCTCACTACGCTGAGCGATCTGGGACGGCGTATCCGCAGGGCTCCGTGATAGGGGCCTGGGCACGAAAACGCCCTATATCCCGGCTGAATCCCCCCGGAAGCCATGATCGCGGGCGGCCGGTCGGCCGCCCGCGATCATATGGCGTCAGTGTCGTCGGAGAGAGCGCCCGATCAGGCGGACTTCTCCCGAGGAGTTCGCTGCTGCTTGGCGTTCAGCTGATCGCGAGGGACCAGGGTGGGGTTGACGTGCTCAAGGACCGACTCCCTGGTGATGACCACGCGTGCCACATCCTGACGGGAGGGCACTTCGTACATCACCGAGAGGAGGACCTCCTCCATGATGG
Organism: Sphaerisporangium sp. NPDC049002; assembly: GCF_040649355.1. NCBI lineage: Bacteria > Bacillati > Actinomycetota > Actinomycetes > Streptosporangiales > Streptosporangiaceae > Sphaerisporangium > Sphaerisporangium sp. NPDC049002. The sequence goes on from NZ_JBEZFH010000350.1 coordinate 3,464, forward strand.
CGCGAAGCCCGCGGGCACCGGTGCCCCGCAGGATCGCCTGGTCGGCGATGGCCTCCAGGGCGTCGTCGGTGAACTCCAGCTCGACGTTGTCGAGCTCGAACAGCCGGCGATACTGCTTGACCAGGGCGTTCCTCGGCTCGGTGAGGATCTGGATGAGCGCCTCGCGGTCGAGGTTGTGAACGCTGGTGATGATCGGGAGCCGGCCGACGAACTCGGGGATCATGCCGAACTTCAGCAGGTCCTCCGGCATGACGTCGGCGAAGATGTCGGACGCGTCGATCTCATCCTTGGAGTGGATGATCGCGTTGAATCCGATGCCCTTCTTGCCGATGCGCGACTCGATGATCTTCTCTAGACCGGCGAAGGCGCCACCACAGATGAACAGCACGTTGGTGGTGTCGATCTGGATGAACTCCTGGTGCGGGTGCTTGCGACCGCCCTGCGGCGGGACCGAGGCGGTCGTGCCTTCGAGGATCTTCAGCAGAGCCTGCTGCACGCCCTCGCCCGACACGTCGCGGGTGATCGAGGGGTTCTCGCTCTTGCGGGCTATCTTGTCGACCTCGTCGATGTAGATGATGCCCGTCTCGGCCTTCTTGACGTCGTAGTCGGCCGCCTGGATCAGCTTGAGCAGGATGTTCTCGACGTCCTCGCCGACGTAGCCCGCCTCCGTGAGCGCCGTGGCGTCCGCGATGGCGAACGGCACGTTCAGCATCTTCGCGAGAGTCTGCGCGAGCAGGGTCTTACCCGAACCGGTCGGGCCGAGCAACAGAATGTTGGACTTTCCCAGCTCAAGGCCGTCGTCTCGGCCGCGCTCGCCGGACTGCACCCGCTTGTAGTGGTTGTACACCGCCACCGAGAGAGCCCGCTTCGCCTTGTCCTGACCGATGACGTAGGCGTCGAGGAACTCGTAGATCTCTCTTGGCTTGGGCAGACTGTCCCACTTGAGCTCGGAGGACTCGGAGAGTCGTGGCCGAACATGGACGCCTGCGGCCGGTGGACGGCCGAG
>NZ_JBEZFH010000351.1:0-4411 GCF_040649355.1 Sphaerisporangium sp. NPDC049002
GCTGCTGCCGGCGGCGCTGCTGGCCGCCGTCGCGGTGCTCGCGCTGTGCCGCGTCCAGGTGGCCAGGCCGGCCCGATGGTGGACGGTGCTGCTCACCTCGGCCGCTCTCGTCCTCGGCCTGGACCAGGCCGGGCTTCGGGAGCCGTGGGGCGGGGGCGCGGACGGGCCCGCGCCCCCGGGCGCGCTGCGCGTGGTCTCCTGGGACACCTTCTGCTGGGACACCACCGACGACCCCGTCCGCTTCCTCCGCTACCTGAGGAAGTGGAGGGCCGACGTCTACCTGCTCCAGGAGCACTCGGGGTGCGGACCCGGGGCGCCGGTGACGATCGACGACGGGGAACGGCTGCGCCGCGAGTTCCCCGGCCGTCATTTCGCGACCGCCGACGGCCTCCTCACGATCTCGCGGTTTCCCATCGTGAGGGAAACCCCGCTGGGGACGAATCCGAACCCGCTGGCGAGAAACTGGAAACGCGCCGCACTGCGCACCGATCTGCGCGTCGGCGAGCACATTCTCTCGGTCTACAACGTGCATTTCTACGACATGCTCTATCTGAGCTCCAGCCCGCTGACCCGCGATTTCTACCGTTCGATCGAACTGCTTGACTCCGCGCGGGCGACCCAGCTCCAGGAGCTCGTCACCGACGTCGCCGGCAACGCCAACCCCGTGCTGGCCTCGGGGAACTTCAACCTGCTGCCCGGCATGGGATACACGCGCCGCCTCGGCCACCTGCGGGACGCGGCGCGCGCCGGCGGACCGCTCTATCCGGCGACGCTCACGTTCTCCGGCCTGCGGTTGTGGCGGATGGACTGGACCTTCACCTCGCGCGACGTCGCCGTCCACCGGTACGCCCTGCGCTCCCCCGAAGGCCTGTCGAGCCACCACCTTCAGGACCTGGTCGTGTCCCCGGCCGCGAACGAGAACGCCGCCCCGTCAACGCCCCCGAACGCCGATCCGAAGGTGAGGTAAACCATGGAAACGCGCCCTCCGCTGGTCACCGTCATCGTGCCGAACTACAACCACGCGCGATTCCTGCCCCTGTGCCTGAAGGCCGTTCAGGAACAGACGTACCCGTGTGTGGAAATCGTGATGGTGGACGACCACAGCACCGACGAATCGGTGACGATCGCGGAGTCCTTGGGTGTCGACGTCGTACGAACCCCGGTCAACAGCGGTCCCGCCGTCGCCAGGAACACCGGCGCAGGGTGGGCGAGCGGCGAAATACTGTTCTTCGTGGACTCCGACGTGGCGCTGGCCCCCGACGCGGTCGCCACCGGGGTGGCGCTGCTGCTGGCCGATCCCGGCCTCGGGGCGGCCTGCGGCATCGAGGACCCCGAGCCGCTGATCCGGTCCACCCAGGTCGAGGACTACCGCTCGCTCCAGCACCACTACTGGTCGATCGGCTCGGAGGGCGAGGTGTCCTTCCTGTGGTCGGCGATGTTCGCCATCCGGGCCGAGGTGTTCGCCGAGACCGGGCCGTTCAACCCGCTGCTGAAGCACACCGAGGAGGTCGACTACGGCCACCGGCTCAGCCGGCGTCACACCGTGCTCATCACCTCGGCCATCCACGGCCGCATGGGCCACGACCGCGAGCTCCCGGCCCTGCTGCGCAAGCTCTTCCACCGGGGCCGCTCCCGCGTTCCCCTGTACGCGAGCAGGCGCAGGTTCGCGCGGGGGTACGAGACGGCCTCACGGGCCTGGGCCTCGGTGGCGGCGCTGCTGGCCGTCGTCACCCTGCCGCTGCCCCTGGTGCTCGGCCCCGTGGCGGCGGCCGTGCCCGCGCTGCTGGTGGCCGCCTCGCTGGCGTGCGACGCGGGGATGTACAGGTTCGTGTTCTCCAGGCGGTGTCCGGTGTTCGGCCTGTTCTTCGTCGGCGTGCACTTCCTGGTGAACCTCGTCATCATCGGCGGCGTGGCGGCCGGCGCCCTGCAGTGGCTGGCGTCGGGCAGGTTCCGCAGGCTGTACGAAACGCCGGCGCCGGCCGCCCTCGGGACCCGGGGCTGAGCACGGTGGAGCCCGGCGTGGAAGGCGCCCCCCGGTGGCGGACGCGGCTGGTCGCCGGGCTCACGGTGGCGTGGCTGCTGTTCGTCGTGCTGCAGCGCCTGCTGTCCGGCCGGTTCTGGCTGTGGCTGCTGCCCGATCTGGCGCCCCCGCTGGTCTATGTCGCCGGTCCGCTCCTGCTACTGGCCCTGGCGCCGCTGGCGGGCCGGTCCCGGCGGTGGTGCTCCGCTCTGGCCGCCGTCTCCCTCGCCGTCGGCGCCGGCCAGAGCGGGCTCGCCCTCGGCGCGCTGCGGGGCTCGGGCGAGCCCGCCGCCCCGGCGGGAGCGGTGCGCGTGATGTCGTGGAACACCGAGTACTGGGACCAGGACGACCGGCCGGAGCGCTTCTACGGTTTCCTGAAGGCCCAGCGGGCCGACGTCTACCTTCTCCAGGAGTATTTGCACTGGACTGATGACACTCCCCAGGAGGTCGACGATCTGGCCCGGCTACGGCGGGAGTTTCCCGGTTACCAGATCGCGGCCGTAGGCGAACTGGTAACGCTGTCGCGCTTTCCCATCGTGGCGGCCCCGCCCGTGGGACCCGCCAGGACGCTCGGGCCCCGGCCGACGTGGGACTCGGCGTTCCAGCAGGCCAAAGTGCTACGCACCGACCTGCGGGTCGGCACGTCCGTGATCTCGTTCTACAACGTGCACATTCCCACGCAGTACATGCTGGACGAGAATCCCCTGACATCGAGGTTCTACTCGGAGTTGCGCGGCAGGAACGCCGCTCGCAAGGCGCAGTTCCACGGTCTCGCGGCCGACGTGGACGCCAACGGGAACGCGATCGTGGTGTCCGGCGATTTCAACACCACGGGCGCCATGGGAGATCTCCGGTGGCTGTCCGGCCGGCTTTCCGGCACCGATGACGCCCGCCATCTCTACCCGGCCTCGTGGCCCGCCTCCGGCCCCGCGCTGTGGCGGCTCGACTGGACCTTCACCTCCTCGGCGCGGGTCCACGGCTACCGCCTCCTCGACCCCCAGGGCCTCTCCGACCACCGCGCGCAGGCGATGCTGCTCTCCGTCGCCGGCGACGATGCTCGCAAGAACCGAATGGCATCGAGCAACTAACGACGCTCATAACGAGCCGACGAACCTGTGATGTCGCAGGCGAGGGCGCGTGCGGTCCCATACCTCGGGTGTCTCATCCAACCATTCCGGGCCGACACTATCGGACATAGCGCAATATATCCGTCATATACCCATGAAACGTCTCCTCATGGTGGACAAAGCGGGGGACTTGACACCCAGCACATCCGATGTAACCATCGCAAAAAATTGCAGCGCTATGAAAATAGATTCGAGTAACTCGAATGCAAAGTGGCCGGAAGTCGTCCAGTGTCGACAAGGCGTTTGAACTCATCCAGGCCGTGTCCGAAACGGGCAGAGCCAGCATCACGCTGGGCGAGCTCGCCCGCCACGCGGGCGTCGCCGTCAGCACCGCGCACCGGTACGTCACCTCGCTGCTCGAACTCGGCGTGCTCGACCGGGACGCGGCGGGCTCGTACCACCTCGGCGTCACCCTGGTGACGCTCGCCGGGCAGTACCTGGAGGAGGACGGCCTGCGTGCGGCGGCGCGCCCGTACCTGGTCGCGCTGGTCGAGCTCAGTGGCGAGACGGTCCACCTCGGCATCCTCGCGGGGAACCGGATCGTGTACATCGACAAGGTCGAGAGCGCCAAGTCGGTGCGTCTCGTCTCGCGCATCGGCAGCCGTGTCCCCCTGCACTGCACGGCGATGGGCAAGGCCGTGCTCGCGCCGCTGGACGAGCGGCGCCGCGCGGAGATCGTCGCAGGACGCCTCGACCGCCGCACGCCGCGCACCCTCACCGGCGCCGCGCTGCTGGCCGAGCTCGACGTCGTACGTGAGCGGGGGTTCGCGATCGACGACGAGGAGAACGAGGAGGGGGTCCGCTGCGTCGGGCTGCCCATCATGAACGCCTCCGGCCAGCCGGTGGCGGCGTTCAGCGTCTCGGCGCCGGCCAACCGCTTCAGCGTCGAGGACTGCCATCGCCTGGCGCCGGCCGCGCTCGCGATGGCGGCCGAGATCAGCCGCAGGATCGGCTACGTGGCGAACCGGAACGGGGCCTCCCCCGCCCTCAGGCATCAGGCGCCAGAGGCAGGTCCGACATCGTTCGCCGAGGCCAGGGACCCCTGACCGCCCCGGTCCCGAAGCGGGCACCGAGCAGCACCCGACCGAGAAGCCGATCCACCCGAGGAGTGAAACGGATGTCCTCCGCCATATCGCCAGACGGTCACGTCATCGTCGTCCGCAATCCCGCCTCGGCGCGCGCCACTCCCGCACCACCAACGCCGAGTCGCCGTGACCGGCGAGCGCGGCCAGCACGTCCTGCGGAGAGGTCCAGGTGCCCCCGT
>NZ_JBEZFH010000352.1:0-4382 GCF_040649355.1 Sphaerisporangium sp. NPDC049002
GTCGTTCTTCTTCATACGTTCAGGTCGGGCTCGCCCGCACGGCCGGCGAGGTTCAGTCGAGCAGGCGGGAGCGGAGCGCGGCGGTGTCCTCCGCCGTCCAGCCGTGCTCGTCGAGCCAGCCGAGCGGCCCCGCGTGCCGGTCGTCCAGCGCCCCGAGGAGGTTCTCCATGTACTCCCGGCGCGGCAGGTGGTTCTCGGCGGGCTGCTTGTCGAGGTCGTCACGGTAGGTGTCGCTGCTCCGCAGCCGGGCGAGCACCTGCTCCAGGCGGTCGCCCGTCGCGATGTAGTCGGCCACGATCGCCTCGCGTTCGACCCCTGCCACCGAGAGCGCCAGGGCGCACACCACCCCGGTGCGGTCCTTGCCCGCAGCGCAGTGGACGATCGTCGCGCCGTCGCCGTGGGCCAGGACCCGCAGCGCGGCGAGGACCGAGTCGGGGCGGTCGCGGAGGTAGTTGTAGTAGAAGCCGAGGACCCTGACCTCGGCGGGGTCGTTCTCGCGCCTGCCCTGCCAGGGCAGCACCTTGTCAGCGTCGATGCGCGTGCCGGCGGTGTCCCCGGTGTCGGCCTCGACGTCGGTGTACCGGCCGCCCTCGGCGAAGAGGGTCAGGTGATGGATCGCGACCTCGGCCACCCGGGTCAGCGGGCCGGGTCCTTCGAGGGAGACCTCGGCGTTGGAGCGAAGGTCGACCACGTCGCGCAGTTTGATCTCGCCGACGAGCCTTTCGATGTCGGCGTCGGTCAGGCCTTGGAGGTTGTCGGAGCGCAGTACCCGCCCGAATGTCGTCGTCTCGCCGTCGACCGTGGGAAGACCGCCGAGGTCTCGCACGTTCACGGCGCCGTCAAGAGCTATCCACCTCGTTAGTTCATTCATCACTTGCAACCCTATCTGCGCTATATGTCCATGCGAAGAAGGCGGTAAGGGCACAGTGGCAAAAGAACATGTCCGTTACGTGGCGTCTGCCACGGTGACGCCGGCCCGTGCGTGATGTAAGGATCGAGCCCGCATGGGCTCCGGCCGCCTTCCCCCAAGATCATGTGGACCCACGGACCCCCGTCCCGAAGCTCGTCCTCGACCCGGCGCTGCCGGCCGGCGTCGCGCGGATCCTCCGCGACAGCCCCGGAGCGCTCCGCGCCGTAGTCCGCCGGGGGGTATACGCCACGAAACGCCCGCGCAATCTGGCGCCCCCAGGGCCTTCATCTGTTCGTAATTGAGCTAGCCGAAAGCGCATAATTCGGCCAGACCGCTCAAAATAAAGCCTTTCACCAGCAATTGCGCTTAGGCGAAGATCTCCCCTTTAATCTCCTCTGGACAAAGATCCCGGTACGAGCTCCCCGCCCGCGACACGTTGGTCAGCTCCGCGCCGCCCACGACACGTCGGAAAGGAGAGGGTGATCCCGTCATGACCGCGCTCATCGAGGTCCGTGACGCGAGCGTCCGCTACCTTTCCACCGGGCAGGACGCCCTCGGCCCGATCTCCCTCACCGTGAACCCCGGGGACCTCACGCTGGTGAGCGGGCCCTCGGGATGCGGCAAGAGCACGCTGCTCCGCCTGGTCAACGGGCTGGTCCCGCACGCCTACCGCGCCGAGGTGACCGGTGAGGTCCTGGTGGGCGGGCTACCGGTCGCGGGCCGGACGATCCGCGACATCTCCACGGTCGTCGGCACGATGCTGCAGGACCCGCGCAAGCAGATCGTCGGGACCACCGTGGCGGCCGAGCTCGCCTTCGGCCCGGAGAACCTCGGCCTGCCGCGTGAGGAGATCCGGCGGCGCACGGCCGAGGTGGCCGACCGCGTCGGGATCACCCACCTGCTGGACCGCGCCACCGCCGGGCTCAGCGGCGGGGAGCTGCAGATGGTGGCCTTCGCCGGGGTGCTGGTGATGCGCCCGAAGGTCGTGGTCGTGGACGAGCCGCTGGCCAACCTGGACCCGGCGGCGAGCCTGCGCCTCATGCGGGAGGTCCGCAGGTTCGTCGACGGCGGAGGCGCCGCCGTCGTCGTCGAGCACCGGGTCGAGGAGATCCTTGAGTTCGAGCCGGCCGAGGTGCTCTACCTGGAGGAGGGCACGACCCGCTACCAGGGGCCGGTCGAGGGGTTCCTCGGGGTCGCGCCGGTCGGGCACGTCAAGCTGCCGTTCTCCACCCTGATGGACCGCGCCGCCGAGCTGCCCGCCGTCACGGGGCCGCCCCGCCACGCGGCCGGCACCGGCGTCCCGAGGCTGGAGTACCGGGACGTCACCCTCGGGTACGGCGAGCGGACCGTGCTCACGGGCGCCGACCTCACCCTCGGCCCGTCCGAGCGGGTGGCGGTACTCGGGCCGAACGGGGCGGGCAAGTCCACGCTGCTGCGCGCCGCCGTCCTGCTGGTCGCCGCCTCGCGGGGCGAGGTCCTCGTGGACGGCTCCCCCGTCGCCGACCGGTCGATCAAGAGCCTGGCGACCACCTTCGGGTACGTCTTCCAGAACCCCGGGCAGGCGCTCTTCAGCGCCACCGTCGGCCAGGAGCTGGCGTTCGGCCCCCGCAACCTCGGCCGGAGCCCGGCGGAGATCGCCGAGGAGTCGGAGAAGGTCCTGCGGGCCGTACTCCTCGACGGCGAGAAGGACATCATGGACCGGCCGCCGCGCACCCTGTCGTACGGCCAGCAGCGCCGCCTCACCGTGGCGCTCGCCCTCGCCATGCGACCCCGCACGCTGATCCTCGACGAGCCCACCGCCGGGCAGGACCTCCACACGACGACCGAGTTCATCGGGCACGCCCTGGCCGCGGAAACCGTGGAGAGCGTCTACTTCATCACCCACGACGTCGACCTCGCCCTCACCTACGCCGACCGCGTCGTCGTCGTGGACGAGGGCCGCGTGGTCGCCGACGCCTCGCCCGCCGAGCTGGCCCGCGCCGAGGGCGTGTGGTCGCGCGCGGGGCTCCGGGCCACCAGCCTGGTGCGGGCGGTACGCGAGCACCTGCCCGACGCGGGCCCGATCCCCCACCCGTTCGATCTCGCCAGGAGCCTTTCGCACCACGCACGTTCCAACCCATCCCCCCAGGAAGGAACCACCCCCTGATGAGCACAGACGCAACCACCCCGCGAGAGCCCCTCTTAGCCATCTCGTCGCGCACGGTCGTGTTCGGCGCGGTCGGCGCGGCGCTCTACGCCGTCCTCGGCCTGTTCAGCTTCCTCATCCCCGGCACCCAGAGCGTCACCGTCCGTCCCGCCTTCGCGCTGGTTCCGTTCTTCGGCAAGCGCTTCGGCGTGATCGCGGGATTCTTCGTCGGCTTCGTCGGCAACGCCATCATCGACCTGATCTCCGGCTACGGCCTGCAGTACTGGAACTGGAGTGTCGCCAACGGCCTCGTCGGCGCCGTCGCCGGGCTCATCTTCGCCTACCTGCCGCCGATCGCCGGCGAGGGCCTGCGCCTGGTGGTGACCGCTCTCGGAGCCCTGGTCGCCACCGCCGTCGGCCTGCTCTTCGTGATCACGGACATCTGGGTGCAGGGAATCGGCTTCAACACCTTCTTCACCGTCAACTACATCCCCGCGCTCATCGCCGACGGCATCGCCGTCGTCATCCTGACCCCCGCCCTGGACGCCATCTGGGAGCCGCTGTCCAAGCGGACCGGACGGTAACCGGGTGGACGTCACGCCGCGCTACCTGGGCGCGGGTTCGTTCCTGAGCCGTCGCGATCCGCGCGTGCTCCTGCTCGTGCCCGTGCTCTACCTCGTGGCCGTGGCGGGGGTCGACGACCTCCGGCCCGTACTGCTGTGCACCGCGGTCGCCCTGGTGTACTACCGCGCCGCGGGGATCCCGTGGCGCGGGGTGCGGGCCAACTGGGCGTTCATGCTGACCTTCACCACGGCGCTGGTCGTGGCGAACAGCGTCCTGACCTCGGCGGACACCCGTTCCGGCGGGAGCGCCGAGGTCCTTTTCACCGTCCCGGTCACCCACACCGCCGTCACCTGGGCGACCCTGTCGTACGCGGCCGCCCTGCTGGTGCGCTACGTCTCCCTGGCCATGGTCGGGTTCCCCGTGGCGTTCAACATCGCGCCCTCCGACCTCGGGGTGGCGTTCGCGCGGCTCGGGCTGTCCCAGCGGCTCGCCTACGGCGTCGACCTGACCTTCCGGTTCCTGCCCTCCACGTGGGCGAGCCTCCAGGAGACCGTGGACGCGCAACGGCTCAGGGGGTACGAGCACAGCCGCACCCGCAACCCGGTGAAGAGGCTGATCGCGCTGAAGCCGGTCGTCGTTCCCGTGACGGTGAACGCGCTGATCGACGCGGAGGACACCGTGAACGCCCCTGAGCTTCTCCAGCGGGTTCGAGGGTTTCGTGGACACGCTCACGTTCTCGGTCATCGCCAAGGTGGTGCCGCTGGCGTTCGCCTCGGTGGTGCT
>NZ_JBEZFH010000353.1:0-4277 GCF_040649355.1 Sphaerisporangium sp. NPDC049002
GTGTTCAGCGCGATCGCCCGGCTGACGGCAGTTTCCGAGATCTTCACCACCTCCTACGGGCTGATCGTCCTGGCCAAGGTCGTCGCCTTCACCGGCGGCGACCTGATGACCATGTGGGGCCTGGCGGTGCGCCGGCCGCCCGACCACGCGAGCGGAAAGAAGGCCGACGGCATCGCCTGCGTCACGTTCGATCCGGAGGTGGGCGCCCGTGTGGCCGAGTGGCGGGTCGACGATGTGGTCAGCGTCGAAGGGTCGCTCCACCAGAGATACTGGGCCGGCTCAGGAGGAGGCGCCAGCACGTACGAGGTGGAGGTCCACCGGGCGACCAGGCTTGAGCCCGGCCCGCTGTCCCTCGCCGCCGGCAAGCCGGTCAGGCAGCCCAGAACGACCAGGAGACAGCCTGAACCCACCTCCATCCAGCCCCCGACCACCATCCAGGGCACCAAGGAGCTCACCCCGCGGAGTGCGCTCCCTTGAACTCGTTCGGGGAACGCGCCGGCTGACGTGATTCGGCGAAACGCGGCGGGTGACGTGGTCGGCGAAACGCGCCGAGTGACGTGGTTCGGGGCACGCGGCGAGTGAGGGTTGGGGGGTCAGCCGGTGGCGAAGGTGCGGAGGAGCAGGCCGGTGCGGGGCTTGGGGCCGAACGACGTGGACTTGCGGGGCACCCGCTCGCCCTCGGCGGCCACGGCGAGCACGTCCTCCACGTTCAGCGGCCGTACGATCACGGCGGTTCCCGACTCGCGGCGGGCCATCTTGACGGCGAGAGCGGGGTCGTGGTGCACGATGAGCACGGACTCCTCGTTGTCCTGGATGCCCCAGACCTTGGGCAGGAGGAATTCCGACAGCATCGAGGTCACGAGCGACTTCCACCGCACCGACCGCGACGCGGGCATCGCGTGCTCCACCTGGACGGGGTCGGGGTCGGTCAGCAGGTGGCTCGGGCCGTTCCCGGCCAGGACGAACGCCGGGCCGACCGCCGAGGCCAGTGCCTCCAGCGCCTCCTCCACGTGGGCGAAGTCGTGTACCTGCCAGGCGCCCTTCGCGCGCGCCGCCGCCTCCTGCAGGGGAAGTCCGGGGATCACCCGGTGGATCGCCTTGAGGTCGGGCGGGTAGGCCGTCGAGTCGACCAGGAGGGCGAGGCCGTAGTCCCAGGGGCCGGGTCCGCGTCCTTCGGAGTGGTATTCCCGCTGGAGGGCGAGGTAGGTGGCGTACCGGTGGTGGCCGTCGGCGATGAGCGCCTGGCGGCCGTAGAGTTCGGCCGCGATCCCGTCGAGCTCGGCTCGGTCGGTGAGCGCCCACAGACGATGGGCGATGCCGTCGTCGGTCAGCACGTCGATCAGAGGGGTCCGGGTCGCGGCCACGTCGCCGATCAGACGGGAGGTGGAGCCGCCGTTGCCCTCGTACAGGAGGAAGATGGGCTCCAGGTTGCTCTCGGTCGTCCGCATGAGCGCGAGGCGGTCGGCGACCGTGCCGGGCATGACGTTCTCATGGGGCAGCACGATGCGCTTGCCGGGGTCGGAGAGGCCAAGGTCTCCGATCAGACCGCGCAGCAGGACACCGGGCCCGCTCTGCTCGTACACGTAAAGCGCGGGGAGGTCGTCGGTGGTCAGGATGCCGGAGGCGAGCCATGACAGCAGCGTCTCGCGGGCCTCGGCGTAGCGGTGCTGGTCGGAGCCGGGAAGGATCAGCCGCACCACGTTGTTGGGGTGAGCGTCCAGGAGATTCTGGACGTCTTCCCGCGAGATGAGGTCGTACGGTGGGGAGGTGACTGCCGCCAGATCGTCGACTGTGAAGCGCACACCGCGGAACGGGCGCAGCACCAGTCCGTCAGGCGACGGCAGTTCAGGAATGGCCATACCGGGCATGGTGCCATAAAGGCCTGAGTCGCTTAGAGACAGCCCCGACGTCGTAGCGCCGCCCGGCTCGTCAGGAAGCCGGGATTGACTTGTCGTCAGAAGGAGGCCTCGATACATGATGCAGGGACCAAGCGGCCAGTCCGAATCCCCCGACTACGAGCGCAGCGCTCCCGCGGGTGACGTCTATGAGTGGTTTCAAAGAGGGGTCAAGCTGCTGAAAGACGGCAGCCCGGCCGCGGCGGCGGCGATTCTCGCGCGGGCCGCCGACGCCGAGCCCGAGTCGCGCAGCATCCGGGAGGCCCTCGCCAGGGCGCAGTTCAACTCGCGCCGTTACGAGGAGGCCGCGGAGAGTTTCCGGTGGATCGTCGCGGCCAATCCGACCGAGGATTATGCCTATTTCGGCCTGGGCATGGCACTGTGGCGTACCGGAGACATGGAGGCGGCGGAAGAGCCCCTGACCATCGCTGTGGCGATGCGTCCAGATCTGCGCGACTATGTCTCCGCACTGAAGCAGGTAAAGGCCACCCTGCGAGCGAGACAGATCTGATCCGCCTTGTACCGTGAGTCGGCAATATTCACTTTTATCGGAAATAGTTGGGTGCATGGAGACCGCACTGATCGACCGTTACGACACCCTGTTGCTTGACCTGGACGGGGTCGTCTACCTCGGGCGCGAGGCGGTGAAGGGCGCCCCCGAGGCGCTCACCCGCGCCCACGACACCGGCGTGCGGCTCGCCTACGTCACCAACAACGCCTCGCGCACCCCTGCCGCGATCGCCGAGCATCTGGTCTCCCTCGGCGTGCCCGCCACGCCGGACGAGGTCGTGACCTCCGCCCAGGCCGCCGCCCGGCTCATCGCCGAGCGGGTGCCGCCCGGTTCCGCGGTCCTCGTGGTCGGGGGCATGGGCCTGCGCTGCGCCGTACGGGCGCAGGGGCTGCGCCCGGTGACGACCGCGGCCGACTCCCCGGCGGCCGTCGTGGAGGGCATCTCGCCCGACCTCTCCTACTCCCTGCTGTGCGAGGGCGCTCTCGCCGTACGACGGGGAGCCTGGTTCGTCGCGGCGAACGGGGACACGACCATGCCGACCGACCGTGGCGTGCTGCCCGGCAACGGGGCCATGACCCGCGTGATCGCGACCGCCACGGGGGTCGAGCCCGTCTCGGCGGGCAAGCCCGAGCCCCCGCTGCACAGGGAGTCGATGCTCCGCACGGGGGCCGAGCGGCCGCTCATCGTGGGGGACCGCCTCGACACCGACGTGGAGGCGGCCACCCGGGCGGGGGTCGACAGCCTGCTCGTGCTCAGCGGGGTGACCGGCCCGCTCGACCTGCTCACCGCGCCGCCCGAGCACCGCCCCACCTACATCGCCGCCGACGTGTCCGCCATCCACGAGCCGCCCGCCCTGGTGGAGGCCGACGGGGACGAGTGGTCGGGGGGCGGATGGACCGCGCGTTGGGAGGAGCGGGGCCTGCGCCTGGCGGGGAGCGGCGACCCTCTGGACGGCCTCCGCGTCGCGTGCGCCGCCGCCTGGGCCCACGCCGGGGACGGGCGTGCGGACGAGGACGGGCTCAAACGGGCGCTGGAGACCCTGAGCCTCTGAGCGCCAGGAGCCGCAGAAAGACAGGCCAGGAACGCCAGGAGCCGCAGAAAGGGGGGCCAGGGAGCGCTGGGAGCCGCCGGGAGCAGAGGGCACAGGGAGCACTGGGTGCCGCCCGGGAGCAGGGCACAGGGAACGCCGGAGGGGGACTCAGAGGAGCTTGCGCAGGCGCAGCAGGTCTCCCAGGCTGGCGTCGATCTTCACGCGTCCCCCGAGCAGCGCCCGCGCCATGTCGAGCTCGCCGTTCACCATCGAGAGCAGGTCGTCGCTGGAGACGCGGATGCGCACCTCGGCGGGGCGCCCGTCGACCGGGGGGACCTCGGTGAACGCCTGGAGACCGCCGTGGTCGATCCGGCCGTAGAACGTCACGTCAAGGTCGGTGATCCGGCAGCTGATGCTCCTTTCCACCACGTGCTTCGAACGGGTCGCCTGATCAAGCTCGCCGAACTGCTCGGCAAGCTTGTCAAGCGCCGTCCGGCACTCGTCGACGGTCGCCATGCGTCGTATCCCTTCTCATCCGCCGAAGCTCCTCTGACCTACGGAAGGTAGCGTTTCACTTGAGTACTACGCGAAATCCGGCGCGCGGGCGCGGCCAGGGAGAGAAGAGCATCGTACGGGTGACAGCTTCGGATACGGTCAGGGTCGACGGCCATCGCGTAGGCGGAGGTCACCTGGCGCGCGATCACACCATCATGGCCGCGATCGAAGCCGTGACCAAGGGCGACACCGCGACTCCGCGGTACAACGGCGGCGGCGCGACCCGCTCACCACCTACACCTACGTGTCGCCGCGCGGCACGATGAAGCTGCGCGAGGGCGCGTCG
>NZ_JBEZFH010000354.1:0-4265 GCF_040649355.1 Sphaerisporangium sp. NPDC049002
TGCCCTCGGCGACCTGGCCACCCGCGACTACATCAGGGGCGAGCTGGAGCGTCTGAGCGTGACGAGCACCGAGGCGGCGTGCCCGGCGACGATGGGCGGCAGCGCCGCGAGCACGGCGCGGCGCGAGCGCTCCTGCAGGCCGAGCGCGACCGCGAACAGCCATCCCATGGCCGGGTTCAGGCCGTGGAAGGCGCCGAACCCGGCCAGGACGAGCCACTGGGTGAGTTCCATGGCCGCCGGCTGATCAGGGGTAGCAGAAGGAGTCGGAGGAGGAGTCGCCGCCCTGGAGCCGGACCTGGTGGGGCCTTCGCCCGTCCCCGGCGAAGTCGACGAGGAAGTCCGGGTCCACGGCGATCGACCCGTCGTCGGCGATGTCCACCTTGGCCAGCCAGCCGGAGATGCCGTCGGGGTAGAACACCTCGTCCCACGAGCGGTAGAGGGAGTTGGTGAAGTAGACCCGCCTGCCGTCCCTGCTCACCTCGACCATCTGCGGGCCGCCGTTCAGGGCCTTGCCGGGCGCGCTCGGGTGCGCGTCGCGGCGGACGATGCCGCCGATGCGGACCGACCCGGTCTGGCGGGGGTTCAGCGGATCGGAGACGTCGTACGCCAGCAACTCGCCGGTGCCCCAGGCGGAGACGAGCAGGATGCGGTCGTCCAGCGTCAGGGAGATGTCGCTGACCAGCGGCGGGACGGCGCCGAACTGCTTGAGCGGTTCGGGCAGCAGGGCGGGGTCGGCGGGCTCGGCCGGGATCGTGATCGTCTTCCTGGCCTTCCAGACGCCGTCGTCCAGATACCACGTGAAGATGTTCGCCGACAGGTCCTCGACGCTGATCACGGTGTTGACGAACCCGTACGTCTTGGTCGGGTCGTGGGCGGGGCGGAGCTCCAGGGCCATCTGGTGCTGGTCGCCGAGGTCGATCTCCTGCAGGTGGGTGCGCTTGCGCAGGTCCCAGACGTGCAGCCGGTGGCCGTACTCGCGGTTGACCAGCAGGTCCAGGTCGGGGCCCGCCTCGATCATGTTCGGGGTGCCCCACTCGCTGCTGATCATCGTGTCGCGCCCGAGATGCCACCAGAAGTCGTAGTGCAGCCGCTGCGGCCCCCGGTCGGCCTCCCACGGGCCGATCGGCTCGAAGGTGTCGTGGTCGAGCATGAACACCCCGCCCGGGGCGTCGCCTTCGACGTTCCCGAGGGCGCTGACGTAGATCGCGTCGGTCCCGCAGTGCACGGTGTGCGGGCGGCTGTACCCGGTGCGCTCGAACACGGTCTCCGGCTCGATGGTCTTGACAAGCTTGGGATGCGCGGGGTCGTCCTTGACGTCGAAGATGTAGATGCGGGACGACCGGAGTCCGGGGATGACGAGGTAGCGCCGCTCGACGTGCGGGTGCGGCGCGTACGGGCACAGCGCGGCGCTGCAGACGTTCCATCCGAAATGGTGGAGCTCGTCGCCGGGCACGGACATGTCGTGGACGTTCACCACGGTGCCGTAGCCGGGCGAGGCCGGATCGAGGTCGACCGTCGCGAGCCCGTCGGGCCGTCCCTCGCCCTCGGTGTCGAGGAGCGCGACGTACGCGAGCAGCTCACGGGGCGCGGCCATGGCTTCCCTGGCGGAAGGGTAGAACGTGGGATCGGGCTGGATGAGCAAGATGACCCCCTTCGGGCGAGACCAATAACCCATCAATCTTGTAGGGAAACCCGGTCTTGTCTAGGGGGCGGTTCCGTTTCGGGATGGTACGTCCGAAAAGTTCCTGGGCTTGAGGCGATGGTCACGCGGCGGGAACGGTTGGCAGTCGCTTGGGTGACGGCTCGGCCGGAAGCCGTGCGCGGTCCGTCGTAGGGGGTGACAACGAGGGAGGCCCCCGATGAAGTCACCGATCCTCGCCTGCGTCCTGGTGGCGCTCGTCCTGCTCGTCTCGGCGTGCGGCGCCACGTCCAACGAGACCGCCAAGGAGCACGAACCCTCCTACCCCTCCGGCGCCGAGCGCGCCACGACCGCACCCGACGACGCGTCCGGTGCGGCCACGTCGCGCGCGGCGCCGAGCCCGGCCCGCAGCCGGTCCGCCGACGAGATCTCCACCTTCGCCCTCGACGTCGACACCGCCTCCTACGGCTACGCGCGGGCCGGCCTCAAGCAGGGGCGGCTCCCCGACCCCGCGCGGGTGAGGCCGGAGGAGTTCGTGAACGCCTTCGAGCAGGGGTACGCCGAGCCGTCCGGTGACGGCTTCGCCGTCCAGCTCGACGGGGCCAGGGGCGCGGGGGACGGGTCCGCGCTGCTGAGGGTCGGGCTGCGGACCAGGGCCGCCGAGGCCGCCGCCCGCAGGCCCGCCAACCTCACGTTCGTGGTGGACGTGTCCGGCTCCATGGGCGAACCGGGACGGCTCGACCTCGTGCGGGGGGCCCTGCACACCCTGGTGGACCAGCTCGGGCCCGGCGACCAGGTGTCGATCGTCTCCTTCAGCGACCAGGCGCGGCTGCGCGTCTCCATGACCCCGGCGAGCCGGAGGGACGAGCTGCACGCGGCGGTCGACTCCCTCGGCACCGAGGGCTCCACCGACCTCGAAGCCGGGCTCGTCACCGGGTACGGGGAGGCGGCGCGGGCGTTCCGTGCGGTCGCGACGAACCGGGTCATACTGCTCTCCGACGGCCTGGCCAACACCGGGAACACCTCCTGGCAGGGCATCCTCGACCGGGTCGAGGAGCAGGCCGGGCACGGGATCACGCTGCTGTGCGTCGGCGTCGGGCGGGAGTACGGCGACGCGCTGATGGAGCAGCTCGCCGACAACGGCGACGGCGCGGCGGTCTACGTCAGCACGCCGGAGGAGGCGCGCGAGATCTTCGCGGAGCGGCTGCCGGCCGGCCTGGAGCTGCGGGCGCGTGACGCCAAGGCGCAGGTCGCGTTCAACCCTGCCACGGTCGGGTCCTACCGGCTCCTCGGGTACGAGAACCGCACGCTCGCCCAGCAGGACTTCCGCGACGACGCCAAGGACGGCGGCGAGGTGGGGCCGGGCCACTCGGTCACCGCGCTGTACGCGGTGCGGCTGCGGCCGGGGACCTCGGGGCAGGTCGCCATGGCGACGGTCCGCTGGCAGGACCCCGACACCCGGGAACCGGCCGAGACGAGCCGCGCGGTGGACACCTCGGAGCTGGCGGACGCCCTGTGGGAGGCCGCGCCGCCGCGGCTCCAGGTGGACGCGGTGGTCGCGGCCTTCGCCGAGCGGCTGAGGCACACCGACGACGAGCTGTTCACCGAGAGCCTCGACGGCCTGGCCGGTCACGCGTCGCGGCTGGCGGCGGCGACCGAGGACCCCATGGTCGCCGAGCTGGCGGAGCTGATCCGAACGGCCGGCTCACTGGACTGAGCCGGGGCTGTGGGTGCCGCCCGGCACGGCCGCCAAGCCGGGGTCAGCGGGACCCTGGGCGCCGGCCCGGGGGCGTCAGGACCGTCCGAGGATCGGGATGGCGGCCTTCCTGGCGTCGTCGCTGAAGTAGAAGTCGTACATCGCCTGGGCGAACTCGTCCTTCGCCAGATGCCGGTCGCCGTCGGTGTCCAGGAGGATGAACGCCTCGCGCGCCTCGGAGGTCTCCACCTCGTAGGCCGACCACAGGTGGAGATACTCCTCCATGCTGAGCTTCTGGTCGCCGTCGGCGTCGAGGGCGTCCCAGAGGGCGTCGGTGATGGGCCAGACGATGGCCACGATGAACGCGGTCCTGTCGAGCTTGGGGGACACGGTGTACTCGACGTACCTCTGGCGGCTGACGCGGCCCTGGTCGTCGGTGCCCACCTCGGCCACGATGTTCTCCCAGACCTGGGCGTAGGCCTCCCGCAGGTGGGCGCGGGCGGGGGCGTCGGCGGACAGGCCAAGGCGGTCGGCCAGCATGGGGCCGACGAGGCTCATGTCCTCCTCGTCGATGTAGCCGTCCTGGTTGACGTCGCTGGTGTCGAAGGCGGATCCGGCGTTGAGCTCCTGGGGGGTCGGTTGCATCTCGGCTCCTCACGGGGGGTGACTTTGGGTGACTAATCGTTACCCTGCGTGAGCATCGGTGTCAACGCGTACCCGGGAAACCCCGGCGGTTCGGCCCGACCGGCGATGTCCGATACACTGGCGTGGCACCGAAAGCGGGCAGATGTTCGCCCGTGGTGTGACCTGGGGCTATGGCGCAGCTGGTAGCGCGCCTCCATGGCATGGAGGAGGTCTGGGGTTCGAATCCCCATAGCTCCACACCGGGCCGTTCGTGAAGTGGCCTGATGCGCGTTGACGATCCCGTCC
>NZ_JBEZFH010000355.1:0-4210 GCF_040649355.1 Sphaerisporangium sp. NPDC049002
CCACGCGGGGCGAGGACGCCGAGCTGGCCCGGAGCGGCGTGCTCGGTGAGCAGGCGGAGACCGGCGAGCTTCTCCTCCGGGCCGGTCACCACACGGGGGACGCCGTAGATCATCGCGCTGCGGTAGTTGACCCCGTGCTCGAAGACCGAGCGGGCCAGCACCAGCCCGTCGACGTGGGTCACCGTGACGCAGACGGACGTCTCCGGGGCGGAGATCAGGCTGCGGCCGGCGACCGAGCCGTGGAGGTACAGGGTGTCGCCGTCGGCGCCGTACACCGTCGGGACGACCATGACCTGTCCCTCGACGGTCACTCCCAGGTGGCACACGAAGCCCGCCGCGAGGATGGCGTCGAGGACGTCGCGGTCGAGGCTGCCCTGTTCCCGCAGGCGGCGGTGCGTGGTCCGGTCCGTCTGGGTCAGGCTCCGGCGCTGGGGGGACGTGGTCATGCCGGCTCTCTCCCTGGGTACGGTCGGCGCCCGGCCCCGGGCGGGGGGCCGGCCGAGCGCGCGCACGCCGCCGTGATGCGTCGGCGTTTCGAGCGATGCTACCGATTCCGTGTTATTAGTACGAGATCTGGCACTGAATCCGTTGTCGCGGGGCCTTGGAGGCCTCAGCGGGAGGAGGAGGCCGCGAGCGTCACCGGGACGTCCCGCGCCAGGGCCGGAAGGTGCTCGGAGATCGGGAGCCGCAGGACGAAGCGGGCGCCACCGGCCTCCGATTCCCCGGCCTCGATGGTTCCGCCGTGGGCGCGGGCGATGTCGCGGACGATCGCGAGGCCGAGACCCGTGCCTCCCCGGTCGCGGCAGCGCGAGGCGTCCAGCCGGGTGAAGCGCTCGAAGATCCGCTCCCGGTCCGCCTCGGCGATGCCGTCCCCGTCGTCGGCGACGACCAGCTCGGCGAACTTCCCGTCGCGGCGCACCTCGACCAGCACGACGCACCTGGCGTGCCGCTGGGCGTTGTCCAGCAGGTTGGTCAGCACGCGCGCGATCTGGGTGTCGACGGCCCTGACCATCACCCCGGGGGTGAGCCGCAGCCGCACGGGCACCCGGTCGGCGCGCCGGGAGACCTCCATGCGGGCCGACTCCGCCAGGTCCACGTCCTCCAGGGCGCTGGGCGCGCCCGCGCCGACCTTCGCCAGGAGCAGCAGGTCGGTGATGATGGCCTGGAGCCGGTCGACGTCCCCGAGCGTACGGTCGAGCAGATCGTCGAGGTCGGTGTCCTCCGGATGCATCCGCGCCTCCTCAAGCTGGGCACGAAGGCCCGCGATGGGGGTACGGAGCTCGTGCGAGGCGTCGGAGGTGAACTGCCGCTGCGCGGCGAGGACATGGTCCATCCGCTCCTTGGCGTTCTCCAGGCGTTCCAGCGTGCTGTTGACGGTCCTGGCGAGGCGGGAGATCTCGTCGTCGCCCGCGGGCTCGGGAACGCGGCTGCTCAGGTCGTTGACGTTGGTGGCGGCCAGCTCGGTGCGAATGGCCTCGACCGGCCGGAGGGTCCGGCCGGTGATCTTCCAGGTCGCC
The DNA here is from genome assembly GCF_040649355.1 of Sphaerisporangium sp. NPDC049002. Taxonomy (NCBI): domain Bacteria; kingdom Bacillati; phylum Actinomycetota; class Actinomycetes; order Streptosporangiales; family Streptosporangiaceae; genus Sphaerisporangium; species Sphaerisporangium sp. NPDC049002. Next base: position 1,518 of record NZ_JBEZFH010000355.1, read on the forward strand.
CAGGTCGCGAGGGAGACCAGCACCGCGACCTGGATCGCGAACAGGGCGTCGAAGACGCCCGCGGACACGACCCCGCGGATCGGGCCGCCCGCGTAGACGGTGTTGGAGTCGGGGCCGAGGCTCACGCGGACGGCCGAGACGCGGACGCAGCCGAGCTGCGCGAAAGCGCAGGTCTCCACGTCCTTCTGCGGGTCCGCCGCCGTGGGCCGCACCGTGCTCAGCGGCGCGAGCCCGCGCACGGCGGGGGAGGAGGCGATGACGCGGCGGTCGGGCCCGACGAGCTGGACCAGGTCGACGCCGGGGACGCTGCTGGTGATGACGGGGTCCGTCAGCTTGCCCGCCCGGTCGGCCGCCGCCATCAGGCCGGCCGCGCGCCGGGCGTCCAGCCAGCCGGCGTTGTCCAGTTGCTGGCGCGCGACCATGCCCGCGAGCACCCCCGAGGGCACGAGCAGGAGCATCGCGAGGATGGCGACCAGGGCGGTCACCCGTCCGCGGATGGACCGAGGCCGCCACGACGTCAGCGCCCGCCGCAGCGGGGGTGACGGGGATGGGAGTCTGGCACGCACGCGGGTGTCCTCCTGATGGCGTGGTCATCGGAGCTGACCACGGTGGCGATGTGACCCCGGGCGCGGGATCGCCGCACGTCGGGTTCCAGGGCTGCCGTGTGGTGGAGCAGTCGGGCGGATCATCGCCGGGACCCTGGATGTGGTGGTCACGACTGCCCCGGATTTGGAGCCCCGTCACCTCGTCGCGCGTGATGCCGGGGCCGCGCCGCATCGGCGGGCGCTCTGCGGGAAGCGCCGGCAGGACGTACGGCACGCTGGGCGCCGCCGGACGTGCTCCCGTCACCCGGGCACGGACCATGCGTTCGCGGTCTGCGCGCCAACGGGCGACTCGCCAGGCAACAGCAACTTAGCATATGCCCCAAAATGGCGCAAATCGGGCAAAATTATAGCGTGATCAGGTCACACCGGGGTCAAGCACGGGCGATGTTCGCCTGGACGGTCCAAGGGGGGCCCGGCCCGTATGCCGGAAGACCGCCCGGCTGGAAGCCGGACGGTCACCTGGCGCCTGGTTCCGAGGACCTCCCCCTCCGGCCCGGCCGCGATCGGCGGCGGCCCTCAGGGCGTGGAACCTCGATGGGCCACTACGTGCGGTAGACCTGGAACTCGGAGATCTGCGCGGCGGGCCAGCCGGTGTTGCCGGTGAAGTAGAGCTGGAGCCCGCGTACCGAGGTCGGGGGGAAGGTGATCGTCACGGTGTTGCCGGTCGCCGGGTTGAAGGTGTAGTCCCGCGACCCCACGATCGTCGCGTACGGCCAGCCGGGGGTCTGGTTGGCCTTCACCGTCAGGGTCTGGGTCCTCGTCCCCCAGGACGAGGACGGCGGCAGGGTGAGCACGATCTTGCTGACGCTCGTGAGGGGCGCCCCGAGGTCGAGGGTGAGCGTCTGCGGGAAGGCGTTGTTGGCGCTCTCCCAGTAGGAGAGGGCGTTGCCGTCGTTGGCGTAGTACTGCCAGAAGCCCGGTGTGGAGCTGCTCGCGGTGATCGGCTTGCCCAACGCGAGGTTCGGGTTGGGGGGCGTGGTGGTGCCGGTGAACTGGTCCACCCAGTACTTGGTCCGGTCCAGGTAGGCGGTCTCGGCCGCCACGCCCGTCTTGCCGTAGGCGCCGTTGAAGGTCTGGTAGCCGAACCCGGCGGGAGGGGCCGAGGACGCCGGCTCCAGCACCGATCCTTCGTGCCACTCGTTGAACGAGGTGACCGACACCCAGCTCGGCGGCCCGCCGTTGGCGGCGGACAGGGCGTTCTGCCACTCGGTGTCGTAGGTGGCGCCGTTGTTCCGTGCGAGCGTCGGGGTGGTGTTGCCCGGCACGGCGCGGTCGTCGATGTACCCGGGGCCGACTGACGGCGCCCAGACCAGGCCGTTCGCGTTGCAGAAGTCGGCGGCGCCCTTCCAGCCGGGCGCGGTCGCGCCGGCGATGGCGTCGTAGGTGTACATGCCGCCGAAGTGCGCGACCTTGGAGGTGTCGGTGGTCTGCGCCAGCACGATGCTGCTGGACTTCACCTGCTCCAGCGCGGTCCAGTCGGTGATCCGCAGGCTCTCGAAGACGTAGAACGCGCCGCGGTTGCCGTGCGCGGCGTCACGGTAGAACGCGGGGCTGCCCCCGTACCGCGAGTTGATGTAGTTGACGTCGGCGACCGTCGACGCGGCCGTGCGGCCGGGGTACGGCTCCAGGTGCCAGGCCACCTTGATCCCGAATCGCGCGGCCGTGTCGAGGACGCCCGCCGCGAGCTGGTCCTCGTACGAGCCCTGTCCCCACCAGCTGAAGACGATGACGCCCGCGCCCGACTGCTGGATCCACCGCATGTGCTGGCTCACCGCGCCGGCGAGGTCGCCGGAGTCGTACGCGCCGAACTTCGGGTAGAGGTCCGCGCCGATGTCGTTCGGCGGGGTGTGGCCGCCCTGTTGCCAGTGCCGGTAGCTCCCGGCCACGGCGGGGGAGCCGTACCACGGGTAGTAGAACAGGTGGACGTCGGTGTTGGTGCGCGCCGCGGCGGCGGCCGGGGCTCCGGGGGCGACGTAGGGGGCGGCTCCGGAGGCGCTCCGCTCCCCATGAACGCCGAACGTCGTTCGTCTCGATCCAGCAGGGCCTCTACCTGCCCTTTGGCCAATGCCTGGAGGACGCGCTCGGTCG
>NZ_JBEZFH010000356.1:0-4164 GCF_040649355.1 Sphaerisporangium sp. NPDC049002
CCGGCCCCGAAGCGCTCGTCGATGTCCGCCTGGACCGCCGGGTCCAGGCAGAGCCGCGCGCTCACGGACCTGACCGGGCCCTACGCGTCGCTCGGCAAGAGCATCACCCAGGCGCAGCAGCTCTACTTCGAGCAGGTCAACGCCGGAGGCGGGGTCTGCGGGCGCAAGATCGCGGGCATCGTGCGCGACCACGGCTACGACGCCCAGAAGGCCGTGGCCGCCTACACCGAGGTGGCGCCGAAGTCCGCCGCGATCACCCAGTTCATCGGCTCGCCGATGGTCACGGCGCTCAAGCGGCGTATCGAGGACGACAAGCTGCTGACGATCCCCATGGCATGGGCCACGAGCCTGCTGGGCGGCCAGGCGATCCAGGTGACCGGCACCACGTACGACCTCGACATGATCAACGGGGTCGACTTCCTCGTCAAGGAGAAGGGCGTCAGGTCCGGCGACAAGATCGGCCACCTGTACTTCGAGGGCGACTACGGCGAGAGCGCGCTCAACGGGTCGAAGTACGCGGCCGGGAAGCTCGGCCTCACGGTGGTGGAGCAGAAGATCAAGGCCACCGACCAGGACATGAGCGCCCAGGTGTCGGCGTTCAAGGACGCGGGCGTCAAGGCGGTCCTGGTGTCGGTCGGCCCCCGGCAGGCGGCCTCCCTGGTCGGCGTGGCCGTCGCCAGGGGGATGGACATCCCGTTCGTCGCCGGCAACTCGGCCTACAGCCCCCAGCTGCTCGGGACGCCCGCCGCCCCCGCGCTGCTGAAGAACTACTTCATCATGACCGCGGCCCCCCCGATGAGCGCGCCGCTCCCCGCCATCCAGAAGCTGGTCGCCGACTACCAGGCCAAGTACGCGGGCCAGCCGGTCGACAGCGGCGTCGGAGCGGGGTACTCGGCGGCGGTGATCGTCGGGGACGCGCTGAAGAAGGCCTGCGAGGCCAGGGACCTCAGCCGGGAGGGCATCGTCAAGGCCCACCGTTCCCAGCCCGCGTGGGAGGGCGGATTCGGGACGCCGATGGACTTCTCGCACGTCGACCAGCCCGCCTCGCGCGCCTCGTACGTGGTCAAGCCGGACAAGTCAGCGGTGGGCGGCGCGGTGATCCTCAAGGAGGCCGCCGTCTCCGGCCTGGCCAAGGACTACCAGGTGCCGGTCGGCTGACCGGCCGCCGCCTGGAGCGGCCCGCCCGGGAAAAAGGCTCCCCCCGGGCGGGCGGCGGCCTTCCCCGCCCCACCGTCAGCCGCCTCGCTCAGCGGAACACTCCGGTGTGGCCAAGGGAGTGAAGTCCGGGCTGCGGGTAGACGGCCAGGCCGTGCGGCCCCGCGTCCACCGGGATCTTCCGTACGAGGTGGCCGTCGTGGGTGTCGAACACGTACACGACGCTGTTGTAGCGGCCGGCGAGCCACAGGCGGCTGCCGTCGGCGGACACGCCGCCCATGTCGGGCGAGCCGCCGCCGGGGATGCGCCAGGTCGCGATCGGCCGGTGCTTGGCGAACGAGACCACCGACACCGACCCTGCCGCACGGTTGGAGACATAGAGGTTCTCGGAGTCCCGGCTGACGTACAGCCCGTGGGCGCCGGCGCCGGTCCTGATGAAGCGCCGCACCTTGAAGCGCTCGGCGTCGACCACCCAGACGCCGCCCTTGGCCATGTCGGCGATGTAGAACATCGTGCCGTCCGGAGAGAGCTTCACATCCTGCGGCATGCTGTGATGCGCCGGCAGGTTGACGACCTCGCTGACCTTCCGCCCGGCCACGTCGACGACCACCAGGTGGCCGGAGAACTCGCAACTGGCCAGGAAGGTCGAGCCGTCGGCGGTGAAGTCCGCGTGGTTGATGCCACGGCACGGCACGTCCACCGACTCGCGCAGCTTGAAGGTCTCCGGGTCGCGGAAGTCGAGCCTGTTCAGCCGCTCGGCCATGACCAGGGCGGTGGTGCCGTCCGGGGTGAAGTACAGGTTGTAGGGGTCCTCGACCTCGATGGGCTTGCCCGGCTTCCCGGTCGCCGGGTCGATCGGCGTGAGCGTGTTGCCGTCGTTGTTGTTGACCCACAACGTCTTCAGGTCCCACGAGGGGACGACGTGCTGCGGGCGCCTGCCGACCCTGAAGTGCCGGATGACCCTGTAGGTCTTGGGGTCGATGACGCTGACCGTGCCGCTCTCGCTGTTGGGCACGTAGACCAGGGACGGGAACCCGGCGACGGCGGGACTGAGCATGCCCGGCCGGTCGTGGGCGTAGACGTCCGCGACCATGGCCTCCTTGGCGCCGCCGTGCGGCTTCCGCTCGGCGGCGGGCGGGGCCTCCGGCGGCGTGGACGGCAGTTCGGCGTCCCGCGGCTGGACCCCGCCGGAACAGGCGGACACCGTCAGCGCGAGGGCGGCCCCGGCGGCGAGCAGCCGGACGACCCCCCGGGTGGTCCTTGTCATCCGCTCAGGGCCTGCCCCTCTGTCATCCCCCCGGCACGTGCCGGCTACGGCCACGCTAGGAGGGGGACGGTCAGGGAACACTCAAACCCGAGTCTGGGGTGGGTTCACCTTCGCCCTGCGGGAGCCCGCCTCGGGGGACACAACACCCGAGCCGGGCCATGCCCGGACAGGAGCGCATACGTACTCCTTGGGAAGGGTTCTCGTGCTTCCTGGAGAGCGCCCGCGCCCGGCTCGGCGGTGGAAAGGCCGGGCGGACGGTTGACACGTTTCAACGCGGTGAACGGAAGTTGAGACCGGTCAGGAGGCCTGTCAACGGATGCGATGAGTAAAACGTTTCACCGAGCCTCGCGCACCTGGCAGCCGTCACCGGGCCGATACCGGCCCTGCGAATGCCTCACCCTTCCCGGAAATGCACGGGGCCGCCGGGCCTCCGCGCCTCCTTACACCCGCGCCTTCGGGAGATCCGGTCATCCAGCCTCGTCGCCCAGTTTCCGACGAGGAGATTGGTCGCTTTGGTCGTTAATATACATATTTCCAGCTGATTGGTTGATTCGGGAGTGATCATAGGAGGTGGCGTTCATCTGGATTCCCGGCGGAACGGCCGGGGCCGCGAGTGGGGCGATCTGGTGGGCGATGACACGGTGGAGTGCGGGCACGAATCCCGGGGCCGCCAGCGCGTGGCGGCGGAGCCTGGACTGCCATTCCGTGACGAATTCGCTCCGGAGATCCGGCACGGCGTCCGCGGAGACGGCCGACAGTTCCCTGCGCGTCTCTTCGAGGGCCGCCTCGACGTCCGGAAGCCGGTCGGGAAGGGCGTCCCGCCACAGGCCGAGCAGCACCGCCCGGGCCTGTCTCCAGTTGTCGCCGGCCATCGCGTTCACCAGCGATGTGGCTTCTGTCCCGTCCAGTCGGTCCACGGTCGCCTCACCCTCCTGACGGCGTGACCTGGCCGCGCCACGCAGGCTCGCGGCCAGTCCCGCGAGCGCGACGACCAGTCCGAGCACGCTCGCGAGCTTGTCGGCGGTGTCGAGGCCCACGACGACGACCACGAGGACGATGGCGGCCGCCGCGCAGAGCGCCGCGCCCACCTTGAACAGCACGCGCCTTGACATGGAGCCATCATCGCCGGGAGACCCCGATCTGTCTCGCACACCAGGCATGGCGTTCTTATCGGGCCCGGGGCCGCGAGCTTTTCCGCGTGCCCGCAACACCATGCCGGCCGATGACCGGATAACGAATCGGCTCATTCTTCCACTCTTTCCTAAAGGTGATTTACCGTTAAGGTTGATGGACGAGCGGGAAGAAGAGCCGCGGATAAACATTCAGGCTCACGCGACGGGTTCGGCGAGCATCAATCAGGCCGCCGGAGATCAGCATTTCCATCTCGAAGACGGCACTCGCGTGCTGCGCCGTACGACGCCCGGCCGGATCACGGATGTCTGCCCCTATCCCGGCCTCGCCGCGTTCGGGCCCCAGCAGTCCGACTGGTACTGCGGGCGCGAGGAGGTGCTGGCCCAGCTCATCGAGCTGCTCGACCGGCGTCGCTCCGGCATCCAGATGATCATCGCGCCATCGGGCGCCGGCAAGTCCTCGCTGCTGGGCGCCGGGCTGCTGCCCAAACTCAAGGAGTCGGCGCTGCCCGGCTCCAGCAGGTGGCCCCAGCTGACGCTGACGCCCGGCGCCCACCCCGCCGACGCCCTCGCCGCGCAGGTCGCCGCCGTCACCGGGACGGTGACGGCGCC
>NZ_JBEZFH010000357.1:0-4009 GCF_040649355.1 Sphaerisporangium sp. NPDC049002
ACTCCGCACCGCTCCTCGGCGGCGGGCGCGGCCCCGACGGGGCCGATCTTCTCGCGCGGCGCGGCCACACCAGGTCGTCAGCCATCCTGCCGATCCTCGACGGCCTGGACGAGCTTCCCGGCCCGGCGCGGGCCAAGGTGATCATCACTCTCAACCGGACGCTCGCCGAAGGCGACCAGGTGATCGTCACTTCCCGGACCACCGAGTACGCCGACGCGGTGAAGTCCGCGAAACGCGTGCTGAAGGCCGCGGCCGTCATCGCGCCCATGGCGCTGTCACGGGAGGTCGCGGTCGGCTACCTCGCGGACGACCTGCCGCCGAACCCTCCGTACACCTGGGAGGAGACGTTGCGCGCGCTGGGTCGGGCACGGCTCCGGCACTCGCCTCGGTGACCAAGACCGCGCTCGGACTGTGGCTGATCCGCACCGTCTACATCGGCAGGGACGCCGACCCCGCCCCCTTGCTCACCGTCTACCGCGACGACGTCGCCGCGCTGCGCGCGCACCTGCTGGACAACCTGATCGGAGCCCTCCTCGACCGGCCGCCCGCACAGGACCGCCCGCCCGCACAGGACCGCTTCCGGCCGCGCCGGTCCTGGGACCCGGATCAGGTGCGCAGGTGCCTGACTTACCTAGCCGTGCTGTCGGCGAGGCACGGTACCCGTGACCTGGGCTGGTGGCAGATCACCCGATGGGCGGCGGAACGTCCCGATCAGCGGCTCAGCGTGCCGGTCAGATCCTTGGCCACCTTGTGGACCGGCATCGTGCTCGGGCTGCCGGCCATGCTCGCGGCCCTCCTGAGCGGCAGGCCCGTGCTCGGACTCGCCCTGGGCCTCACGTTCGGGCTGGCGAGCGCGACGTACGGCTCCGGAACGCCGGTCTTCTCCCGCCTGGAGCTGCCCGGCCGGCTGGCCGCCCTCATCACCGAGCAACGTCCGAACGTGCGGCTGGCCATGCTCACCCTACCCACCCTCGGCCTGCCGACGGGAGTGGTGGTCGGGGCCACGAACGGCGTGGCGGCCGGGCTCGCCACAGGCGCGATCATGACCATCATGACCTGGCTCGGGCTCGCCCTCCAGCGTCCCCCCGAACCATCGGAGGAGCGGCTGCCACGGTTCACCGCCGCCCGCACCCCCATGTCCACCTGGAAGGTCAACCGGGCTCTGATCGGCGTCCGGCTCATGACCGGTCTCGCACTCGGCGCCGCGGTCATGCTCGGCGCCGACTGGATGATCGCGCAGCTCGGCCGGGGGACGGCGGACCTGTGGAGCAATCTCGGGCTGGGGATGGCCCTCGGAAGCTGCTTCGGGATGGTGCGACGCCCACGGCAGGCGTGGCTGATGTCCACGATCACCGTACTCCTCCTGGCCCCGACCGGCCGCCTGCCGCTGCGCATGATGGCCTTCCTCGACGACATGCACAAGCTCGGCCTGCTCCGCGCCGTCGGCCCCCTCTACCAGTTCCGGCACGCCGAACTCCAGGACCACCTCGCAAGCAGCCCCAAGAAAGCCGGCCCCCCACCGGTCACCTCGCCGCCGAGCTGACGCTCCTCCTCACCGCAACCCTCAGCCGCACTCGACAGACGCCAACAGGCCCAGACGCCGGCTATCGGGGGTGACGCCGTGCTCGTCTGCAAGGCTGTCATGCCCATTTCGGGCAGGCTGTGCCAGCCGATGGGGTCCTCTCTTCGCTGCAGTCGGCACACTCACAGCCGTTGGGCGGATATGCGTGTAAGGCACCCGAACGTCTAACAGTCACTCGGTCGTGGCAATCGAACTAAAAGCGCTAGTAGATTTGCCCTATCAAGAAACACCCCTCAAAAGGAGACAGTTATTTCTTGACTGGCATCACCATCCATCGGATGCTGGGGCTTGCCCTGATGCTCCAGCTTGGAGGGAACGCCTCGTGCAGAACGATGTCACGCGAGCTCACTACGACAGCCTCGCTGACAGGTACGACGAGAACTGGGCATACAGTCCAAATTTCATCCAATGGATGACCGGAAATATTCTCGACCGGCTTCGGATCGGCCCGGGTCATCGTGTGCTGGATGTCGGTGGGGGAACCGGGCTTTACGCGCGCAGGCTTGCCGAGCACGCCGACGCTGTGGTCTGCGCCGACCCGTCCACCTCAATGTTGGACCAGATTTCCCCCCATCAGCGTTTGATCCCGCTGCACGCCGCAGCGGAAGATCTTGCCGAAGGGCGTGCGGAGCTCCCGTATGACAGCTACGACTCCATCCTTATCAAGGAAGTGATCCACCACGTCGGCGATCCTCCCCGTGTCCTTGACGGTCTTGCCCGCCTCTTGCGACCCGGCGGGCGGATGCTCGTGGTCATGTTGCCTACGGTCATCGCCTACCCGCTGTTCGCCGCCGCGCTGAAGCTCTTCAAGGACCGGCAACCCGACCCCTCGAAGGTCGCCGCGGCAATGAGGAGTAGTGGGCTCACCTCCGAACTGACCTACGACGAGTTCATGCTCACCTTCAGTACAGAGCGCTACGTGCAAATGGTCCGCAACCGATACATGTCTCTGTTGTCCAGCTTTGACGACACTGGGATCGAACAGGGCATCGCGGAGATTCATCGCAGGCATCCTGGCTCCGAGTTGCGGTTCCCGGACCGATTCGCCTTCGTGCTCGGGGCGAAAGCGTGAGCAGCGTGGAGTTCGACACCCGTCTCTACCAGCTGCGCAATGAGCTGGACGACCACTCCCGTGTCGCCCGCCATCTCGGGCTGGATTTCGAACGTCCGATCAAGTCGCTCGGCGATGGGTATCCGGAGAACACGATCGCCCTGGTCGGGAAGATCACCGAGCGTATCCTCAAGCAGCTCTGGAGGTATCACAACGTCCCCGGCGATCCCGGCGGCAAGGCGCTGAGCGAGCTGATCAAGGGCGCTCAGCCGCATATCCGCAGCAGTGTCGTCATCGACTCGCTCCGTGACATCCAGCGTCTACGCAACCGTTCCACTCACGACGGTTACCACGTCGCCGACGAAGACGGGCTGACCGCAGTCCGCCGGTTGCTCGATGTGCTGGCCTGGTTCAGCAGCACGGGCAGCGGCATCCTGACCGGGGATATGCCCAAGCTCTCCCCCGATGTAGCGCTGAAGGCCGAGTTCCTCGCCGGGCTCTACCTGACCCTGGACTACAAGCCGGTCAAGCGCTTCGAGCTGTCCCGCAATACCATCTACCAGCTCTTCTTCCGCGAGCGAGGGCTGCGAAGCGAGTACGTCGAACTGCTGCTCAGTAAGAACGTCGATGATGTGACCCAGGTCTTGGACGCCACCGGCGGCGATCTGTTACAGACGCAACTGCCGAAGCTCACCCGGTTCCTGATCCTGGAGGAGAACGGTGTCCACGTGGCTCCGAGCCCGCTGGGCAGCGATTACCGGGTCGTCACGTACGACCGCTTCATGGATGCCTTCGTCGATCTGGACCGGCATCTGGCAGACGTCTCCAACGCCTATCCGGGGTTGCTCGACGCGGCGAGCATGGCGATCTCCGGCGATCTGCTCACCACGAACGAGCGCACCGGCGAGCAGCGGATCTCCCGCGTTGGGGCCGCCGACCGGTTGGTGGACGAGGTCGCGTCGTCCGGGGGGAACCTGCTCATCGTCGGCCGTTCCGGAAGCGGGAAGTCGACGCTGCTGAAGCGATTGGTAGCCGGATCGGCGACGGCGAGCCGACGCCGCTACCGCTTCTACTTCGACATGAGCCTGAAGAGGCGGGACGAGGAGTTCCGAGAGTTCGTCACCCGTACGCTCGCGCCCTACATGGCCGTCGAGAGTTCGTACGTCTTCGACGTCTTCCAGTACTTCGCGCGTTCGGGGTCGGTGGCGTGCGCCCTGGACGGAATCGACGAGGCGGTGCCGTCGATGACGTTGCAGGGGTTCCTGGAGCTGTTCACCGAGTCCCTCTCTGTCAGACTCTTGTGAGACATAGGACGAATGAGTCCTCATGATGTGAAACAGAGCTAGACAGGACGATCGAGACAGTGACGATGACCC
>NZ_JBEZFH010000358.1:0-3906 GCF_040649355.1 Sphaerisporangium sp. NPDC049002
GGCGGTCGCCTTCAGCATCAGCGGGTAGCCGATCTCGGCCGCCGCCGCCAGGGCGGCGTCCAGGGTTTCGACCGCACCGCGGCTCCATGGCGCGACCGGGACGCCGACCTCCTCGGCGATCAGCTTCGCGCCGATCTTGTCGCCGAGCTTGCGCATGGCCTCCGCGCTCGGTCCGACGAAGGTGACTCCGACGTTCTCGCACAGCTCCGCGAACGACGGGTCCTCCGCGACGAATCCCCAGCCGACCCACGCCGCGTCGGCCCCGGTCTCCACGAGCGCGCGCTCCAGCGCCTTCAGGTCGAGGTACGGGCGCGCGGACGCGGGGCCGAGGTCGTAGGACAGGTCCGCTTCGCGGACGAAGGTGGCCGTGCGGTCGACGTCGGTGTGCAGGGCGACGGTCTCGATCCGGGTCCCGGTCTCCGCGGCGAGTTCCCGTACTGCGTTGATGAGCCGCATGGCGGCCTCACCACGGTTGACGATGGCGACACGACTGAACACCGACCGAGCCCTCCTGTAGACCAATGATGTGCGCGCCGCGACACGTCCGCCCCCGGCATTGTTCACCTTTCCCTGTACCGGCTGGTAGCGGCATGTCGCAGACAGCGCAGGCTACGCGCCTCCAGTTGTGGGAAACGACCAAAAGCCGTCGGCGGTCCTCGCCTGACCGGTCGGATGCGAGCGGGGTGGCGGAGGCTCAGGAGACGTGGTCCAAGATGGGGTCGGCACTGGTCAGCAGCGTCTCGACGGCGGCTCGGCCGGGGAGCGAAGGGCTGGCCCCGGCACGGGTGGTGGCGAGCGCGCCCGCGGCCATGCCGTGCCTGATCGCGGTGCCGTCGTCCAGCCCGGCGGCGAGTGCGGCACCGAAGAAGCCGGTGAAGGCGTCGCCCGCGGCCGTCGTGTCGACGGGCGTCACCGGGTAGGCGGGGAAATGGCGGGTTCGTGCGGTGGTGACCGACAGGGCGCCGCCCGAACCGAGGGTGATGAGGGCGTGCCGGACGCCGCGTTCGAGGAACCAGGACGCCGCCCGCCCTGCGGACTCCAGGTCGGTGACCGGGATCCCGGTCAGCGCGCCGGCCTCGCTCTCGTTCGGCGTGACGACGTCGACGTGCCGCCACACGTCCTCCGGAAGCTCCTGCGCGGGGGCCGGATCGAGCACGACCGTCAGCCCGGCGGCCGCCCCCGCCTTCGCCGCGTGGCAGGTGACCTGCGTGGGGATCTCCAGTTGGAGCAGGAGCACGCTGACCGCGTCCCGGACGGCCCGGATGCTGTCGTCGACCAGCCCGGTGCCGAGGGAGGCGTTGGCCAGAGGGGTGATGACGATGTCGTTCTCGCCGGAGGCGTCGACGCGGATGTGCGCGACGCCGGTGCGGCCTTCGACCGTGCGGATCTGCGTCAGCGTGACGCCGTGAGACCGCAGGCCGGTCATGACGATGTCGCGGAACGGATCTTGTCCCACGCAACCGGCGAGCCATGTGGGAGACCCGGCGCGAGCGGCGGCGACGGCCTGGTTGGCGCCCTTGCCGCCGAGGACGAGGGTGCAGTCGTCGCCGAGCACGGTCTCGCCGCGGCGTGGGAGCCGCCGGCTGAACGCCGTGACGTCCGCGGTGATGCTCCCGACGACGAGCACGCCATTGGGTTTCATGCGATCTTCTCCAGCCAGATTGCTAAGGGTGCGACCGGTGAGGTCCCGGGCCGCTCTCGATGCCGGACGGCCGTCCGGCCGTCTCGCCGCCCGAGATCAGACGCCGGTGGGGTGCCAGACGGTCTTGGTCTCCATGAAGGCGGCCATCCGGCCGGTTCCCGGGTCGGTGGTCCAGTCGGTGGCGGCCGGGCGCAGCACGCGTTTGAGATTGCCGGCGGCGGCCCGCTCGCAGGCGACGGTCAGCTCGGCGGGCGCGCCGGCGAGGTCGAGGGCGTTGACGTCCATGTGCGAGGCGAGCCAGGGGGCCAGCTCTGAACGGCTCCCGGTGAGGATGTTGACGACGCCGCCCGGGAGGTCGGAGGTGGCCAGCACCTCGGCCAGGGTGATGGACGGCAGCGGGGCCTCCTCGGGTGCCACGACCACGCAGGTGTTGCCGCTGACGATCACCGGGGCGATCACCGAGACCAGGGCGAGCAGCGGGCCCGATGGCGCGATCACCGCGACGACGCCGGTCGGCTCGGTGGTGGACAGGTTGAAGTACGGCCCAGCGACGGGGTTGGCCGAACCCAGGATCGAGGCGATCTTGTCGGCCCAGCCCGCGTACCAGACCCAGAGGTCGATCGCGGCGTCCACCTCGGCCGTGGCGGCGGCGGGGGGCGTTCCCGCCGCGCCGAGTTCCGCGATGAACTGGTGCCGCCGGCCCTCCAGCATCTCCGCGATCCGGTACATGATCTGGCCTCTGCCGTGTGCCGTGGCTCCGGACCAGCCTGCGAAGGCCTTGCGGGCGGCGGACACCGCGTCGCGGGCGTCCTTGCGGGAGGCGCGGGAGGCGTTGGCGAGGAAGTCGCCCTCCGGGCCGGTCACGACATACGACCTGCCGGACTCCGAACGGGGAAAGGCGCCCCCGATGAACAGCTTGTAGGTCTTGCGCACGGTAAGTCGCCGATCAGACATCGAGATACGCCTCCAGTCCATGCCGTCCGCCTTCGCGGCCGTATCCGGACTCCTTGTAGCCGCCGAACGGCGACGTGGGGTCGAAGCGGTTGAAGGTGTTGGCCCACACGACCCCCGCGCGGAGTTTGTCGGCCATCCACAGGATCTGGGAGCCCTTCTCGGTCCATACCCCGGCCGACAGCCCGTAGGGGGTGTTGTTGGCCTTCTCCACCGCCTCGGCCGGGGTGCGGAAGGTCAGCACCGACAGCACCGGGCCGAAGATCTCCTCCCGGGCGATCCGGTGGGACTGGGCCACCCCGGTGAACAGGGTCGGCGGGAACCAGAACCCCTTGTCCGGGAGCGGACACGAAACCGACCACCGGTGCGCGCCCTCCAGCTCCCCCGCCGCGCTCAGTGATGTGATCCTCTCCAGCTGGGCGGCGGAGTTGATCGCGCCGATGTCGGTGTTCTTGTCCAGCGGGTCGCCCAGGCGCAGGGTGCCCAGGCGGCGTTTGAGCGCCTCCAGCAGCTCCTGGTGGATCGATTCCTGCACCAGCAGCCGTGAACCCGCGCAGCACACGTGGCCCTGGTTGAAGAAGATGCCGGTGACGATGCCCTCGACGGCCTGGTCGATCGGCGCGTCGTCGAACACGATGTTGGCGGCCTTGCCGCCCAGCTCCAGGGTGAGTTTCTTGCCCGTCCCGGCGACCTGGCGGGCGATCATGCGGCCGACGTCGGTGGACCCGGTGAAGGCGACCTTGTTCACCCCCGGGTGGTTCACCAGCGCCTGCCCGGTGGGTCCGGCGCCGGTGACGATGTTGACCACACCCGCGGGCAGATCGGCCTGGGCGCAGATGTCGGCGAACGCCAGCGCGGTCAGCGGGGTGGTCTCGGCCGGTTTGAGCACCACGGTGTTCCCGCACGCCAGGGCAGGGGCGATCTTCCAGGCCAGCATCAGCAGCGGGAAGTTCCACGGGATGACCTGCGCGGCCACCCCCAGCGGCGCCGGATCGGCCCCGAGCCCGGCGTGGCCGAGCTTGTCGGCCCACCCCGCGTAGTAGAAGAAATGCGCCGCGACCAGCGGAAGGTCCACATCGCGGGACTCGCGGATCGGTTTGCCGTTGTCCAGCGACTCCAGCACCGCCAGCTCGCGGGCGCGTTCCTGGATGATACGGGCGATCCGGAACAGGTACTTGGCCCGCTCCCGCCCCGCGAGCCGCCCCCAGACCGACTCATAGGCCGCGCGGGCCGCCGCCACGGCCCGGTCGACGTCGGCCTCACCCGCCAGGGAGAACTCCGCCAGCACCTCCTCGGTGGCCGGGTTGATGGTC
>NZ_JBEZFH010000359.1:0-3894 GCF_040649355.1 Sphaerisporangium sp. NPDC049002
GGCCTCGCCTCGGCGGCTGCGGATGTTCGCCGAGGTGGGCCGCCGGGTCCTGCCGCACAGCACGGCGGTGGGCAAGGTCCTGCTCGCGGAGCGCGCCGACGCGGCCGCCATCCTGACCCGCACTGGCCTGCCGCGCCGCTCGGAGCACACGATCACCTCGATCGAGGCGATGCTCGCGGAGCTCGACAGGGTGCGGGAGCAGGGCTACGCGATGGACTTCGGCGAGGAGGAGCTGGGGGTCCACTGCCTGGCCGTGCCGGTGCGCGACGGCGCGAGGGTCATCGCGGCCATGTCGATCTCGGGCCCCGTCGACCGCATCGGGGCCCTCGGCCGAGAGGAACTGGCCCAGGGCATGCGCACCATCGCCGCCGCCTTCGGCACGGACGTGGCACCGCCCCGATGATCAGCCCCATCCCTGGTCACCACCATCAGGGCGGCCGGCAGCTCGCCGGTCCACCGAGCTTGCCGAGATCCGGACCTAGAAGCCGACATCACTCCCTGCGAGGCATGGGTCAGGGTGACTGCGGGGTGATGTTGAGGGAGCCGTTCTGCGGCACCGGCACCACCTGCACCCTGCCGTCCTGGATGGCCTTCCAGAGGATGGCTCCCTGCGGTCCGAGCACCTTGACCAGGTCCTTGATGGACTCCATCTCGGTCCTGACCTTGGTGTTGATCTGCTGCTGGGCGAGGTTCTGCTGCTTGGCGGCCTGCTCGGCGGCGAGCGCGTCGATCAGGGTCTGCGGCGGCTCGGGCTTCTGGATCGTGAGCGCGACGTCTCCGCACTCACCCGTGCCCGCGTAGTTGGGCTGGCAGAAGTAGTCGGCGCCGGCGGTCTCCTTGATGAACTGCCGCGCGAGCTGGCCGACCCGCTGCTCCCACTGCTGCTTGGCGTTCGGGTCGTTGAACAGCTTCTTCCACTCGAACTCCTGCGAGGCCGCGTCCATGGCCCGGTCGAGCGGCTGCTTGAAGTAGAAGTTGAGCATGCGGCGCCAGCCGTCGGACTCCCTGGCGTCGAAGTAGGAGCCGTACTTCAGCCCGATCTTCTCGTGGAACTGGCGCAGGGTCTCGCAGGAGGTGTTGAGGGTGAACGTCGCGGAGCCCGCGACCTGCATCTCGACGTTGTCCTTGGAGACGATGCTGATGGCCTTGGACTCGGAGTCATCGGTGCCGGAGAAGTCGAACGTGCGCTGACCGAAGGGATAGGCGTAAGAGGTGTCCCCCGGGCCGAGGAAGGTGGCCCCGCTGGAGGGGTTGATGCACTTCACGAACTTGATCGCCTCGAAGGGGCCGCCCGCGTAGTGCAGCCTCACCTCGTCGGGCGCGGTGCTGACCTTGCTGCATCCCGTGGCGAGGAGCCCGAGGCCCACGATGGCGATGACGGCGAGCAGAACCCCCCTGAGCAGAAGCCGCCTCCCACGCCCCCCACCCGATGCCTGCGAGCCCGATGCCTGCGAGTCGGTGCTCTTCCTTGCGCTCATCTTAGGGCCGCCCTTTACTCGTATTTTACGGTCGGCCGATCCTAGAACACCTCCCCAAGATCATCCGCTGCTCAGGCGGCTCCTGTGGACAACGGAAACAGCGTCCTCACACCGCTCTCGCACGCGGACATGGCCTGCCACTCGATCGGTCTGAATGAACCTGAGCGGTCTCCGGCACGCTGCGTCGGACTGACCACGAAAGCGGTCAGCTGAGTCAGATCGTGGGAACGGGGCGTTCGCCCGAGTATCGGATCGAGTCACCCGAAGGCGCTCAGTCGTTCTTGATCGTGGCTGTGGGGTGGTCGCCCGAGCAGCGGGTCTCGATTTCGGTGCGGGCGTCCTGGCTCTCGAACCTCACGCGCACCTTGTCGCGGGGGCCCCGCTCCGCGTCCTTCACCTCGTACCCCTGTGCCGGGGTCCAGGACCGCAGGGTCACCAGGCCGCCCGCGCACCGCGCCACCACGGTCCCGCCCCTGGCCGAGAACACCTTGGTCTGTCCTCGGGCGGCACTGGCGGACGGTGAGACCGAAGCGGACGCGGAAGGCCTCGCGGCGGCCGATTCGGTCCCCGAGGGCGACGCCGTCCCTGCCCCGGAGCCGTCACCCGTGGCGAGCGGTGACGGCGACGGTGAGGCGTCGAGGGAGCGGCGGATCTCGGCGGGCGAGAGGGCGCGGGAGGCGGAGCCGGTGATCGACTCGCCGAGGAAGGCGGTCACCACGATGCCCGCGCCGGTGGCCACGAGCCCGACGACCAGCCATCCGGTCACGACGAGAAGCAGGCGCCGGTTCATGCCCCTGATCCTCCCTGGCTGTCTCCTAAGACGGGGTTAAGGGCACCATAACGGGCTTATGCCGATCGCCTCGGAGCCGTTAGCGTATCCGCCCATGGCCAACGTCCTGCTCGTCGAGGATGACGCGACGATTCGTACCGCCCTCATGCGAGGGCTGCGTGAGCGGGGCCACGCCGTGTCCTCGGCCCCGACCGCGCTCGACGGCCTGCGGCAGGCCGTCTCCGAGCGCCCCGACCTCGTCGTGCTCGACCTCGGCCTGCCCGACCTGGACGGCACCGAGATGCTGCGGATGCTCAGGGCCGTCAGCCGCGTCCCGGTCATCGTGGCGACCGCCCGGGACGGCGACGCCGAGATGGTCCGCCTGCTGGACGCGGGGGCCGACGACTACGTGGTGAAGCCCTTCAGCGCCGCCCAACTGGACGCCCGCGTGCGCGCCGTGCTGCGCCGCACCGCCGACGGCCGTACGGACGCGTCGGTGACCGTGGGAGGCCTGCGGCTGGACCCGCGCAGCCGCGAGGCCGTCCTCGACGGCGCCCCGCTGGACCTCACGCCACGCGAGTTCGACCTGCTTCACTTCCTGGCCGCCCGCTCCGGCGAGGTCGTCACGAAGCGTGAGCTGCTCACCGAGGTCTGGCAGGTGCCGTACGGCGGAGCGGACAAGACCGTGGACGTCCACCTGTCGTGGCTGCGCCGCAAACTGGGCGAGACCGCGCAGGAACCCCGCTACCTGCAGACCGTGCGCGGCGTCGGGGTCAAGCTGGTCGACCCGACATGAATCGACGGCTCACGGCGGCCCTCACCGCACCGGAACCGGCCGGGCCGGCATGAGGCGGTGGCTCGCGCTGCTCGTGGCGGCCACCACCTCGCTGGTGCTGGTCGCCCTGCTCGTCCCGCTGGGCCTGCTGGTCCGCGCGCTGGCCGAGAGCGGCGCGGTGACGCAGGCGAACTCCGAGGCACAGTCCGTCGCGGCGTCGGTGGGCACCATGGATCCCGATGGCCTGGCGCTGACCGCCGAGCGCACCTCCGCGTCGAGCGGCCACGCGATCAGCGTTTTCCTGCCCGGCGGCCAGGTCGTCGGCTCCCCCGCGTCGCGCTCGCCGGCCGTGGAGCTGGCCGCGCGCGGGCAGAGCCTCACGGCGCGGACCGCCTCCGGCCTGGAGGTGCTCGCCGCCGTGCAGGGCCTTGCCGATGGTACGGCCGTGGTCCGCGTCTTCCTCAGCGAGAAGGACCTCCGCAAGGGGGTCAGGGAAGTGTGGATCGGCATGCTCGTCCTCGGGCTCGCCCTGATCGGCGTCGGCATCCTCGTCGCCGACCGCCTGGCGCTCGCGCTCACCCGGCCCATGACCGGGCTGGCCCGTGTGTCCCACAGGCTCGCCGCCGGGGACCTGGGCGCGCGGGCCACGCCCGGCGGTCCCGTGGAGGTGCGCGACGTGGGGCTCGCGCTCAACCACCTGGCGGGACGGATCAGCGACCTGCTCGCCGAGGAGCGGGAGACGGCCGCCGACATCTCCCACCGCCTCCGTACGCCTCTCACCGGGTTGCGGCTGGAGGCCGAGTCGCTCACCGACCCGGAGGAGGCCGCGCGGCTCGGGAACCGCGTCGACGCGCTGGAACGCGCCGTGAGCT
>NZ_JBEZFH010000360.1:0-3696 GCF_040649355.1 Sphaerisporangium sp. NPDC049002
GCCCTTGGGTCGACGACGATGAGGGTGTGACGCAGGTGCCGCAGGAACGGCTTCACATGTCCGTCACTGCCTGGCTCGTGCTCGCCTTCGGCCTCGCCGCGCTGGTCTTCGGTGGCGTCGGCGCCGGGCTGCTGCTGTCCCGGCGCGACTTCCGCCGGATCGCCCACCGGGTACCGGGCCAGGTCGTACGGCTGCGTCCCAGCCACTCCAGCGAGGGGACCGTCTACTACCCCACCATCAGGTTCACGACGGCGGACGGCCGGCCGGTCGAGGTCGAGGGCAACGTCGGCTCCAGCCCGCCGATCGCCCCGGTCGGCGCCGAGGTGCCGGTCCTGTACGACCCCGCCAGGCCGGACCGCATGCGCGTGGACACCATGCTCGGCGGCAACCTCATAGGAATGGTCTTCGCGGGCACCGGCGCGGTATTCCTGGTGGTATGCATCGCCGTGGTCGCCTTCGGCGGCTGACCGTCGGCCGGGCGGAGGGCGCGAGCGGTCAGGGGAGGGTCTCGCGGATGGCACGGGCGATGGCGGGGTGGGCGAGGTACTCCTCGATCAGGTGGGCGCGTTCCAGCCGGTTGTCCACGGCCGTCTCCTCCAGAGGACCGTCCCAGTCGTCGCGCAGCGGGCACCCGATGGCGACGGGATCGGCCGGGCTCCACACGTTGAGCCAGCGGGTCACCTGGGCGGGGCGGTGGGGTCCGCCGGAGAGCAGGCGGGTGTACACGGTGTCGAGGCCCAGCGGGCTGCCCGCGGTGACCAGCAGGGGGACCTCCAGGGTGGGGGGAAGCCGGGTGAGCAGGTCCATGGCCACCACCGTGCCGAGGCTGTGGGTGACCAGCACGACCGGGCCCGAGGCGGGGAGCGTCTCGCACACCGCGTCCAGCACCGTGCGCCTGATGTCCGGGTCGTCGAGGTAGGCCGCCACGTCGCGGAAGATCTTGGCGATGAGGAACCGGTCCAGGTTGGTGGTGGCCGCGAGCCAGCTCAGCATCCGCTGCAGGGGAGTGGTGAGCCCTTCGCTCACGCTGTCGGCGGGCATGCGCGCCTTGGCGGCCGCTTCGGCGATCATCTGCTCGTACAGCAGCCGGGTCGTGGGGGAGGAGGGGGCCAGGGCCGCGGCGACGTTGTCGCTCACCGCCCCCGCGAGCACGGGCGCCGCCTCAAGGCCCGTCACCGCGTCGAGGAAGCGGTCACCGTAGAACGGCAGCCACACGTCCCCCGGGTCCACCAGGGGAGAGCCCGCCAGGGTGAGGCCCTTGTTGAGCCCGGCGGTCCACTCCCGGCGGATGGCCTCGGGGTCCCTGCCCTCCTGGCTGCGCCCGTGGACGAAGACAAGGCGGCCCGTGCCGCCGAAGGCGGAGGGGCGGCCCGCCAACCCGGTGACCTTCGAGGTCCCGGCGGGGGCGCCGAGCGCCTCGGCCCAGGCGGGGGACACGGTGAGCCCGGCCGCGGGGCCCATCTCGGCCAGCAGGGCCTGGACCGGAGCGGAAGGCCGCAACCGGGCGAGGCGGGCCAGGATCACGCTGACCCGCACGCCCTCGTTGGCCACCCAGTCCACGGCGTCGTCGCCGTCCCCCGGCGACCAGGGGTGCCCGTCCTTGCGGACCCAGCGGCCCTGCTCGTCGACGCGGGGGATGCCGGAGTGGTGGAGGGCGACGACCTCCCACTGGTCGTTGAAGACGGGGGAGCCGGAGTTACCGGGCTCGGTGTCGTTGGTGTAGTGCAGGAAGTCGTCCAGTTGCATCGACAGCTCGTTGTGCCGGATGGAGATCTCCTTGAGCCGCCCGCTCGGATGCCCGACGATGTTGACGGGCTCGCCGATGACGACCTTCCCCTGCTGGGCGACGAGGCGGTTCCAGCCGAACACCTCGCCCGCGCGCCTGCCGTCGGGGCCAGGTCTCACCGCGACCAGGGTGAAGTCCAGATGCAGGTCGGTGATGAAGCACGCCTCCGGTTCGAGCCGGAACCGCGCCGGGACGGCCGGCTCGTTGTCGAGGTTCACCTCCGCCCCGAACTCCACGACGAGGTCACGCGCGCTCTCCTGGTTCGCCAGCACGTGGTTGTTGGTCATCAGCAGCGCCGGGCCGACCAGGAACCCCGTTCCCCGGGGGAGGAGCCGCCCGCCGTCGTTCAGCGAGATCCTGGCCACCGTCGCGGCGGCCCGCGTCCCCCGGGCCAGGAAGTTGACCGCCTGGAGCTCGCTTGACTCGCCGATGATCTGTTCGAGCAGGCGTGGACCCGAGGGGCCGCCCTCGGCGACCACGCGGGCCACCGCGGCGACGGGCAGGTCGCCCCGGCGCAGGAGACGCTGCGCGCGGGCGGCGAGCTGGTGCTCCCCGTCGAGGACCGCGAGGCCCTCCGCCCGGCGCCGGCTCAGGTTGGCCTCGCGCGGGCCCGTGGTCTCCGCGTACCGCCGCGTGGCGGCGTCGGTCTGCCGGGCCTTGGCCGTGCCGGGATGGTGGATCGTGCTCATGGGCCGCCGCCGGTGGTGAACGCGTGAAGGTGGACGCTCTCCAGCCTCCGCCACCCGGGCGGCGCGCGCATGAGTACTCCCCTACTCAAGCTACGGGGAGGGATCTTTCGGCGTGTTCTCACGCGAGTAGTAGCGTCTGCTCATGCGACTTGGCGTCCTGGACATCGGTTCCAACACGGTGCACCTCCTGGTGGTGGACGCCCACAGGGGCGCGCAGCCGCTGCCGGCGTACTCGCACAAGGCCGAGATGCGGCTGGCCGAGCACCTCCACGACGGGGACAAGCTGTCCCCCGGGGGCGAGCGCGAGCTGCTGCGGTTCGTTGAGGACTCCCTGCGCATCGCCGAGGACAAGGGCGTGGAGGACATCATGGCCTTCGCCACCTCGGCCGTACGGGAGGCGGTCAACGGGGAGGACGTCCTCGGCCGCCTGCGGTCCGCGACCGGCGTGGACGTCCAGGTCCTTTCCGGGCAGGACGAGGCGCGGCTGACGTTCCTCGCCGTTCGGCGCTGGTTCGGCTGGTCGTCCGGGAGGCTGCTGGTGCTGGACATCGGCGGCGGCTCCCTGGAGATCGCCTCGGGGGTGGAGGAGGCGCCGGACGTCGCGGTCTCGCTCCCCGTCGGAGCGGGGCGCATGACGCGCAGGTGGTTCAGCGCCGACCCGCCTCCCGCCGAGGAGGTGCGGAACATGCGCAGGCAGGTGCGCGCTGAGATCGGCAGGATCGTCGGCGACGTGGTGAAGTACGGCCGCGCGGACCACGCGGTGGCGACGTCCAAGACGTTCAAGCAGCTCGCCCGCATCGCCGGGGCCGCTCCGTCGGGCGAGGGGTCCTACGTCAAGCGGGTGCTGAACCGCGAGGACCTGTCGCGCTGGACCGAGCGGCTCACCACGATGAGCAACTCCCGGCGCGCCGACCTGCCCGGGGTCTCGGTGGGGCGCGCGCCGCAGCTTCTGGCGGGCGCGGTCGTGGCCGAGGCCACGATGGACCTGTTCGACACCCCCGAGCTGGAGATCTGTCCCTGGGCGCTGCGCGAGGGCGTGATCCTTCGCCGCCTGGACGGCATGCCCGGTTCGTGACCCATGACGTGACGGTCGTCACACGGGTCCCGCCGATGTGCCGTGGCGCCCTCCGTTTGCAGGAGAATCAGTCTTTCCACCTGCGTATGGAGAAGTGTGAGCGCGCTCATCCAGGGCACGTGTCCACCGCGACAACACAAGAGGAG
>NZ_JBEZFH010000361.1:0-3620 GCF_040649355.1 Sphaerisporangium sp. NPDC049002
GCCGCACGGCCCGCCGCCCGCCCGCCGTCCGGGCGTGCGGCGTGGGCGCCGGTCCCGAACGGCGGCGGGACTCAGGGCCGCCCGCCGTACACAGCGCCCGCCGCACCAAGCCTCACCCACCGACCAGGGACGCGCCGCCGCCGACCGCGCCCTCATCGAGGGCACCTTACGCCCAGCCATGCAGAAGCCGCCGCAGGCTACCGGACTCGAACCGGCTCATCCCCGTGAAGGGAGTCAGCAAGCTGATACGAACTTTCCCATTCGCCTTTGCCTGCGACGGCACATGCAGCCTATGACGGTGCAGAACCGACGTCGACGGATTAATCTCCGACCGTCTCCCGCCGCTGTGGCCGAGCTATGGGCCGGCCATCACACCGGTACAGGCCGACGATCGCGCTGTGGCCGACCACCACACGGGGTTACGGGCGATCGGAGGGCCGGGGCTTCGTGCCTCAGTCCCGGCCCATCGAGCACGGCCGCGCATGACGGTCCTTGCTGTACTGAGGGGCTCACGTCAGGGGCCAAGCGAAATGGGCCTATATGACAGAATCCCCGACATGCTTAATACGGTGAGCAACAATGATCTTGCGGGTGCTCTCTATTTCACTCTCGCCCTGGTCAACGCTGGTTTGGCACAGGGCAAGTGGCGTTCGGGCTTCGGATGGTGGTTGCTTTCTCTCTTTCTCGGGCCACTCGCAACTCTGCTTATCGTGGTTCTCCCACGCCCGAGGCCCTACCGCACAAATGACGAGTGACAGCCCTGGGTCAGGACTTCAGGACATCGGTGGTTGCAGTTTGGGTTGCAGTTCAGGGTGATCCAGAGCCGTTCAGATCAGACCGTGTATACCCGCTGATCTGCATTGAACTGTTTGGAACCATGATCGTCCGAGCTTTTAATCCGTAGGTTCAGGGTTCGAGTCCCTGGCGGCCCACCAGCTAATCCCTTGATCCATGATCTCTACTGGTACAGCTGTTCGATCTTCTGCCGGACCAATGCCGGACCATTCCGCCGACGATCATGCCGTGGTCGACCTCGACGCGCGCCGCGGAATCATCGCCACCGTCGCCGCGGCGGCGATCGTCGCAAGCTCGGGGATCACCGTCGTATACGTGTCCGCGGTGAACCAGTACTGCCGGTGCCCGAGCGTCGCCGACACGATCTTCATGTCGGTGCCGGCCGCGAGCATGATCGTGGCCGCACAGTGCCTCATGTCGTGCAGACGGACCGGCGGCAGCTGCGATCGTCGCACCAGCCACTCGGTGTGGTCGGTCAGCCCGTTCAGGTCCAGCGGCCGGCCCAGCTTGTCGGTGAACACCTTGCCGCTGTCGACCCAGTGCTTCCCCGCCGCCAGGCGCTCAGTCGCCTGAGTCTTCCGCCAGGCCTTCAGCAGCTTCACGTTCACGTCGTCGAGCACCACGACGCGCCGCGATGAGTCAGACTTGATGCCCGCCTCGGCCTCTTCGTCTTCGTCCAGCTGGAGGACGGCCCGGAACCACGGCGCGGAGTGTTGACTACTCCGGCTTCGCCAACGCTTTTCCCGAGGGGTCTGCTGATGGATCACCGCAGACTCGACACCACCAAGCAGTACTACCGGGTGGGTGAGAACCGCCGCCGCGAAGCGATCGACCGGGTCGCTGCTCTGCAGTTCGACCGGCACGGCAACCGGATCTGGCGACAAGCCCAAGCCCTGCTCGACTCCGAGCACGCCCGCAGGTCCATCGGTGAAGTCGCTGTCCCGTTCGGGGTCTGCGCCTAACCCTCCAACGTCAAGGCCGGCGGGAACGCCTGCCCCTACTGCTAGTCCTTAAAGCCCTCAACGACGCGGCCACCGCCGGAGACGAGATCAGCGTCAGCGGCATCGCCCGCCAAGCAGGCGTGGACCGCACTTTCCCCTACCGGCATCGCGACCTGCTCGAACAACTCCACGCCCTGGAAGCCCAACCCCCCAACGCCCCCGGGATCGGACCAGCCGTCAGCCGAGCCTCGCTCCAAGCCGGTCTTCTCGCCGCCCAACAACGCACGGCCCGCCAAGCCACCCGCGTCCAATACCTTGAACGGCGCCTGTCACAGCTCCTTGGCGAACAGGCCTGGCGGGAGTCCGGTCTCGGCGCGCCCGACGACATCGACCAGCTGAAGCAACGAATCATCATGCTCGAACAGCAAACAGTGGACCTGCGCCTGCATCTGGAAGAACGCGACCAAGACCTCAACGCGGCCCGCGCCGCCAACCGCGAGCTCATGGCCCGACTCAACACCCGATAGACACGCGACCAAGCAGCTTGCAACAACTAACTTCAGATCAACAGCGTCTGACCTGCGGAAACGTGGAGATCAAGCGCCCGGCTCAGCACCGGACCCCCAGAGAACCGCCTCCACTCCGGGATCGGCTACCACAACCCGGTCGACGTGCACTACGGCCGCGCCACCGCCGTCCGCGACCGACGCGCTCAAGTCCTGGCCGCCGCGCAATCCGCCCACCCCGAACGCTTCGCCAGTGGCGGCACCCCTACCCCGCCCGACCTCCCCGGCCGGGCATGGATCAACAAGCCCAACCAAGACCAGACGAAGCAGAAGGACGCCAGAGAACCAGACACAGAATTAGCCCAGCTCAACTGCCTTGATCAAATTGACAGGTTCCGCCCTGCTGACCCGACCCACCATCAACGAACACCACACCCGCCATTGGTCGCTGTGGCGGCGACGACACCAGACTCACGCTCGACAAGCCCACTACCAGCGACAACTCATCAAAGATCAATAAGTGCGGCTGGAGTACTAGGACAGCGGCACGCCTGCCCGAGGTGACCGGCGGCTCAGCGCATTCCCCAGGCGTTTTACAAGCCAGATCCAAGCCGCACTCAACAGGATGACCTCCATCGATCTGCGTGTATCGGAAGAGGGACCCGAACATGAGCGACAAGACAGGACCTGGCCCAGGTGACATCGCCCCGGTGAGCCGAGGTCGCTTGACGGGTCCGGGCACAGGCCCTCTCGCGGATAACGCGCCACACAGGTCTCATCGGATCTCGGTGAGGTTTTCTCGGTAGGCGGAGCGGCTCACAGGTGAGCGGATCCGAGACGGAGACGGTGCGGCTGTCAGCCTTCCAACGGTGCGCGGCAAGCGTGCGTTCCGGTCGATGGAATCACACAAAAGACCACATCAAAGTGCGAGGTTTTCATGAGCAATCCATTTGAGGACGAAAACGGACGCTATCTCGTCCTGATCAACGCCGAGGGCCAGCATTCCCTCTGGCCCCTGTTCTCCGAGGTCCCTCGCGGCTGGGATGTCGTGCACGGGGAGGACAGCCGGCCGGGCTGCCTGGAGTACATCAACGCGAACTGGACCGACATGCGACCCCGCGGCCTCTCGATGCTGAACGGATCCTGAGCTCCCATTTCGAGTCCGCGTTCACCGTGAGCCACGTTTACGGCACGCCCTCCTTTCCCTGATTGATCGGACCTGTTCGCTGCGCCGCCACGCCATGAATCTGGAGATTTCATGAATCCAATTTCTTTTCGAGAAAACCTGGCCCGGTTGTTCGAGGCGCGGGTGGCGGCGGCGCCGGATGCCGAGGCGGTGGTCTGCGGTGAGGTCCGGCTGTCGGCGGCGGAGCTGAAC
>NZ_JBEZFH010000362.1:0-3620 GCF_040649355.1 Sphaerisporangium sp. NPDC049002
CCAGCAGCCCGTAGCTGTCCACGCCTGCCAGCCGCTCTCGGAGCGCGTCGCCGTAGATCTCCCACTTCTGCTCCGGTGTGAAGCACGACATCACCCCGACCGTGCGCACCGCCGCCTCGGCGCCGTGGAGCGTGACCCGCAGCCGGTAGGCCGTGACCGGCCGGGTGGCGACGAAGGTGTCGACCGCGACATCGCCGTCCTCGTCGCCCTGGCCGGGCAGCGAGGTGCGGTGGATGTCGTCTTCGCCCTCCGCCCACCGGCCCATGTCGTACCACTTGGTCAGGCCGCCGGCGGCGGTGCGCGCCCGCAGCTCCACCCGGATCCAGGACCCCTTGGGGGCACCGGCGGTCCAGGAGGGGACCAGTTCGGTGGCCGGGAAGCCGATGTCGCGTTCTTCTGAGGTCCACCGGGTGTAGGGCCAGGTGGTGGTCTCGCCGCCGAAGGGATCGAGGTAGGCCGTCACGCCGCTCTCGGAGGGGGCCATGGCGGTCCAGCGGTGGAGGACGACACGGCTCGGACCGGCGGGCGACGGATTGACCACCTTGCCGATTGTGGTTTTGGGCCTCGCGCGGCACATCGGATGGTTTACGTATCCGTGACCAGGCCGCCCGGCGCCGCCCACGGCGCTCCCCGACCTCCCCCGCTCGTGCGGGGGAGGTCTTTCACGCCGGGCCGGTCAGAGGTACAGGCCGGTGGCCTCGGCGGGCGCGGCGGGGACGGCCGGCGCCCGCCCGGAGCGCAGGGCGAACAGCTCGGCCAGCGTGGCCCCCGACGGGCCGACGCCCTCGGAGGAGCCCAGCCACGCGGCGGCCTCCTCGGCGGACAGGCGTCCCGCCTCCACCTGGGACAGGCAGCGTCCCGGCCGTACGACCGCCGGGTGGAGCCGGGCGAGGTCCTCGTTGGTGGTCACGGCCACGAGGACGTCCCTGCCCTGGCCGAGCAGCCCGTCGGTCAGGTTGAGCAGGCGGGACAGTCCCTGGCCGGTGGCCTCCTTGGCCTCGGCGCGGATGAGCTCGTCGCAGTCCTCCAGCACCAGCAGCCGCCAGCGGTGGTTCTCGTCGTCGGAGTCGTACCCGACGGCGACCTCCATCAGGTAGCCGGGGTCGGCGAACAGCCGCTCGGGGTCGAGCACGCAGTCGACCTGGCACCAGGCGGCCCACTCCCTGGCCAGGGCGCGCAGAGCCGTGGTCTTGCCGGTCCCCGGAGGGCCGTGCAGCAGGATCAGCCTGCCGTTGACGTCGGAGGGCGTCACCGCCATGAGGTTCTGGAAGGACTCGCCCGCGCCGCGCGAGTAGTTCGCCCTGATCGCCGGCCAGCGCGGCGCGGTGATCGGGCGCTGGGTGCGGCGGGGCCCGTGGGCGCCCGTCCACCAGAAGCCCATGTCGACGTGGTCGGCGTCCTCGGGAGGCGGCTCGACCGCGTCACGGACGGACTCCTCCAGCACCGAGCGCGCGAGCTCGTCGCTCACCGCGGTCACGGTGAGCACGGCCGAGCGGTTGCGGAACCGCACCACTCTGAGGGTCCAGCCCTCCCCGCACGCCAGGCGCGAGTCACGGCCGTCGTCCTCCCTCGCGGCACGGGTCAGCCGGGCGCGCGCGGGCATCAGGGGGGCGTCGGGACGCACCCTCTCCAGGTTGGTGGAACGTGCCCAGGGCTGGTTCCCGGTGGCGAACGGGGACAGCGCGAGGGCGTCGATGACATCGATCGGCGAGTCGCCGTCGTCGAGCCACACCTTCATGGGCAGGGCTTCGGCGGCGGGGAAACGAACCTCCTCCACAACGGACATATATTCATGATTCAGGCTCATAGCGTGTGGAGTCCACGGATTTTTCTGGGAAGTCGGTTAAATCAATGTGATGTGCTATAGCGACATCGGCAAACCCGTCATGTGCTGATGTGTCCATGGTTATGGTTGGTCGCGCGGATCGGTCCACTGCGAGCCGCAAAGGGCTGGTTTGGGTGCCCTGTGGGAGGACAGTGGTCCATCAGTCCTGAATGCTCGTTCCCCCTGGGAGAAGTTCGTGGCCATCGATCTCGTGACCCGTAAAGACTGGGGCGCCCGCGCGCCGCGTGGCTCCTATACGACGCTGACCTCCACAAAGGGCATCAAGGTCCACTACACAGGTGGCCGCGTGGAACCCGCGACCGTGGACGACCACGCCAAGTGCGTCGCCATGGTGAAATCCATCCAGAGCTTTCACATGGACGGAAACGGCTGGCTCGACATCGGGTACAGCATGGTCGCCTGTAGTCATCGGAAGGTCTTCGTCGGCAGGGGCCCCGGGCACCTGCCCGCCGCCAACGGGCCCGGCCTGAACACCGGCCACTACGCCGTCCTCGGCCTCGTCGGCAACTCCGGCCTCGTGAAGCCGCCCGATGGCATGCTCCACGGCATCCTCGACGCCATCGAGTACCTGCGCGAGAAGGGCGGCGCGGGCAAGGAGATCAAGGGCCACCGCGACGGCTACTCCACCGACTGCCCCGGCGCCGCGCTGTACGCGTGGGTGAAGAATGGGGCCCCGCGCCCCGGCGGCCAGACCGGCCCCACCGACCCGGACCCCGTGGAGCACCCGAAGTTCCCCGGCAGGCCGCTGAAGTACCCGCCCGTCATGCGCGGCGAGGACGTGCGCACCTGGCAGGCCCAGATGGAGAAGCGCGGCTTCACCCTCGACGTGGACGGCGCGTACGGGCCGGCCTCGCGGGACCTGTGCCTGCGGTTCCAGCGGGAGCGGCACCTGGACGCCGACGGCGTGGTCGGCGAGGACACCTGGGACGCCGCCTGGGAGGCCCCCCTCGCCTGAGCGGGCCCGTCAGGGGGTCCCCGAGGTGTCCTTCCCGATCGGCAGCGCCTACGATCCGTGACATGACGGTGCAGCCTGAGGAGTTCCATCCGGCCGCCGGGTTCCCGCCGGGCACGCGGGACGACTGGCGGCGACTCGCCTTGGGCGTGCTGCGCAGGTCCGGGGCCGAGGTCGGCTCGCCCGAGGAGGCGCTGGCCTTCACGACCTACGACGGCGTGACCCTCCGGCCGCTGTACGACGCCGCCGACCTGCCCGGCGACCCCGGTGTGCCGGGCTTCGCGCCCTACACGCGGGGCGCCCGCCCCGCCGGTGGCGTGGTCTCCGGCTGGGACGTGCGCCAGCGCCACGCCCACCCCGACCCGTCGGTGACCCGCGAGGCCGTGCTGACCGACCTGGAGAACGGCGTCACCTCGGTCTGGCTCGTCCTCGGCGACGGCGGGCGCGGTCCCGCCGCGCGGCCCCGGGTCCTGGACGGCGTCTACCTCGACCTCGCCCCCGTCGTGCTCGACGCGGGGGCCCGTACGGGCGAGGCCGCCGAGATCTTCCTGCGCGTCGCGGACGGGCGCGGCATCGCCCCCGCCGGCGGCAACCTCGGCGCCGACCCCCTCGGCCTGAAGGCCAGGACCGGCGCCCCCGCCGCCATGGCCGGGGCCGTCGAGCT
Source organism: Sphaerisporangium sp. NPDC049002 (assembly GCF_040649355.1). Lineage (NCBI taxonomy): Bacteria > Bacillati > Actinomycetota > Actinomycetes > Streptosporangiales > Streptosporangiaceae > Sphaerisporangium > Sphaerisporangium sp. NPDC049002. The sequence continues at coordinate 3,463 of NZ_JBEZFH010000362.1, forward strand.
CGCCCGGCGCGCCCGCGAGCACCCGTCCATGCGGGCGATCACCGTCGACGCCACCCCGTACCACGACGCGGGCGGCTCCGATACGACGCCCTCGACCGCGTCATCAGCCGCACCCAAGGCGGAGCTGTCAGCCGCTATGTATACGGCGATCAGGCCAA
>NZ_JBEZFH010000363.1:0-3606 GCF_040649355.1 Sphaerisporangium sp. NPDC049002
CGGGTGGCGACCACGCTGGGGCCGGGAGCGGACCGCGGGTCCGCGGCACGGCCGGCGCCGACCGCCACCACGGCCGCCGCGCCGTCGCCGAAGAGCCCGCTGGCCACGAAGTTGACCGGCGAGGCCTCGGCGCGCTGCAACGTGAGCGAGCACAGCTCGACCGAGAGCAGCACGGCCACGTGGTCCGGCCATCCGCGCAGGTAGTCGTGGAGCCGGGCGATCCCCGCCGCACCCGCGACGCAGCCGAGCCCGAACACCGGTATCCGCTTGACGTCGGGGCGCAGCCCGAGCCTGCCGGCGAGCCTGGCGTCCACCGACGGCGCGGCGATTCCGGTCACCGACGTGAAAATGATCATGTCGACGTCGCCCGGCGCCAGCCCGGCCGCCTCCAGCGCGGCGCCCACCGCCTCGGCACCCAGGTCCACCGCCGCCTCGATGAAGATCTCGTTGGCCATCCCGAAGCCGTCGAGCTTGGCGTACTGCTCAAGCGGCAGAACCAGGTTGCGATGACCGACGCGGGCCGAGGTGTGCAGGCGGTCGAGCAGCCGCCGGTCGGCACCCGGGGGAAGACAGATGCGGGCGAAGGTGTCGGTTATCTCGGCCTGGGGGTAGCGGTTCGGAGGAAGAGCACCGCGGACAGCGGCAATTCGGGTCATATGGATTTCCCGGTTCGCTGACAGTGGGGACACCTCTGTCTTGCCCACCGTGCCGGTACGCATACCTGGAGGCCAGGTGGCGGCGCACTCGCGATCTTGACGCGTCTTTGTTTTCGCTGTTCGGAGGCCATGGCGCGGCGGCATTCAGTATTTCCGGAAATGTCACCAAAATGCTGATAAATCCGCGAGGGGCCGAGGGGTCTCCACGAGCGCCTCGGCGCCGGTCGCGCGGTCAGGGCCTCACGTCGCGGCGCCGGGGTCACACTCCGGCGAGGGTCGCCTCGCTGACCTCATGGCTGAGGCGCTCGAAGTGCCCCCTGGCCTCCTCCTCCCCGACCAGGTTGCTCTGGAGGAAGTGCGCGCACTCGGTCTGGCCCATGAGCACGGCCTTGTCGACGAGGCCCTTGTAACCGGCGGTCTTGTAGCTGGCCAGCTCCAGCTCCGACCCGACGGTGTACATGTCGATCACCTCGGGCGCGGGCCCCCGCTGGACGAACTGCTGGAACTCGGCCCGCATGGCGTCGACGACCAGGCAGTCCACGTCAAGCGGCGTGGTCCCGAGCGACTGGAAGCAGACGTCCAGGTTCCTGACCTTCTCCTGGCCTTTCGCCACCTGATGGCGCAGCTCCTCGGAAAGGCTGGTGCTGCGGACCTTTCCCGCCATCTCCTCCTTCATCTCCGTGATCTTGATCTCCCCGTCGTACGCGGCGGAGAGCTCGTACAGGAAGAGGTCGGCGGGGTTGTTGAAAGCCATGACTTCACCTCTTGCTCGCTGATGGCGGCATCTGCCCCCTGTTTTGCCCTACCCCCCGGCGCGACCCCGACTCACGCCAGGACGCCTATCTCTTCGCAGGCCAGAGCCCATTCAAGGGAAGGGCGGAACCCCGTCAACGTCTGGACGACCCGGGCATGCGGGATCCACGTCCCGGCCAACATCACGCTCCGGACGGGCGCGGGTGCTCCCGCGCCGCGACCTGCTCCTCCTGTCCCGGGAGCGGGATCCACTTGTGCGACCAGGCGATCAGGGCCTCAAGCGCCGGTTCGAGGTCGCGGCCCTTCTCGGTGAGGCCGTACTCGACCTGCACGGGGGAGGCCGGGATGACCCGGCGCTCGATGAGCCCCTCGCACTCCAGCGTGCGCAGCCGCTGGGCCAGCATGGTGTCGCTCAGGCCCGGCACGGCGGCCTTGATCTGCGCGTACCGGACCTGCCCCGTGAACATGGCGCGCAGGATGGCGCCGGACCAGCGGGAGCCGATCAGCTCGATCGCGGCGTGGAACCGCACGCAGACGGGGTTGACGTCGCTCATGGGTCCGCCCTCACCTCGTCGATGGGACCGCGCCCTCGCGCAGCGGGCGCAGGGTGTCGCTCACGCGGACGAGCTCGTCGAACATGGCCTTGGCCGACGCCGTCATGACGTCGTTCGGAACCACGTTCTCCTCGTCGTCGACGAACTGCCGGACGAAGGGGATGGAGACCGCCTCGGAGACCGGGATCATCTTGAGCGTGGTGACCACCTGCTTGATCATCTGAGCCGCGCGGGTGCCGGCCGCGACGCCGCCGTAGCTGACCAGCCCCACGGGCTTGTAGTACCACTCCTTGTGCAGGTAGTCGATGGCGTTCTTCAGCTCGGCGTTGTACCCGTAGTTGTACTCAGGCATGACGAAGACGAAGGCGTCCGCCTCGGTGACCTTGGCGCTCCAGTCGTGGGTGTGCTGGTGGGTGTACTGGCCCAGGCGGGGGTGGTTGGGCTCGTTCATGAAGGGCAGGCCGACCTCGGCCAGGTCGACCAGCTCCACGTCCGTGAAACCACCGTGCGCCCTCGCCTCCGCCTCGACCCACTGCCCGATCGGCAGCCCCACCCGGCCCGGCCGGGTGCTCGCCACGATGATCTCAAGCTTCGCCATGACACGTCTCCTCACGTCTCTCGCGGGAGCCTCCCGACGGACGCTCCTCACCACGCGCCACAGCGTACCTCAGAAAACTTAGTGACTAAGTAATCCTTAGTAATGGATCGTGACGCGGTCACCGCGCGGGCGCCGGGCCACGTGGGTCTCCCTCACAGGAGCGCGTGCTCAGACGTCCTCTGACGCGCTCGCGTCGTGGACCAGCAGAGCGATCTGGACGCGGTTGTTGAGATCCAGCCGGGTCAGGATCCGTGACACGTGCGCCTTCACCGTCGGCAGCGCCAGATGCAACTCCCGCGCGATCTCCGCGTTGGAGCTGCCGCGCCCCACAGCCCGGGCCACCTCCCGCTCCCGCTCGGCCAGTAGCGCCAGCCGGGCCCGGGCGGCGGCGGCCCGGTCGTCCTGCCCGGAGTCGCCCGCCACCTGCGCGATGAGCCGGCGGGTGACGGCGGGGGAGAGCACCGGGTCCCCGGCGGCCACGGTGCGGATGGCCGAGACGATGTCCTGCGGCGGGGTGTCCTTGAGGAGGAAACCGGCCGCGCCGGCGCGCAGCGCCCGCAGTACGTGCGCGTCGGTGTGGAAAGTCGTCAGGACCAGCACCTCAGGTGCTCCGGGCTGGGCCCGGAGCGCCCTGGTGGCGGCCAGCCCGTCGACGCCCGGCATCCGGATGTCCATCAGCACCAGATCGGGTGCGTACGCGGCCACCCGCTCGGGCACCTCGGCCCCGTCGGCGGCCTCCGCGACCACCTCGATGTCCGGGGCGCCGCCCAGCATCAGGCGCAGCCCGGCTCGCACGATCGCGTCGTCATCGACGAGCAGGACGCGGATCACTTGCGCCTTCCCTCCTCACACCTGGCTCGCGGCGGACCCGGCCTCCGCCGGTGGCCAGGGTAGCCAGGCGCAGACCCGGAACCCGTCGCCGGCCGGGCCGGCGCTCAACTCGCCGCCTGCCAGCCGCGCGCGTTCGGCCAGCCCGATCAGCCCCTGCCCGCCGCCTTCGCCGCCGTCCGCGGTCGCACCCGCGGCCGGTACGGGCGGCGGCGCG
>NZ_JBEZFH010000364.1:0-3598 GCF_040649355.1 Sphaerisporangium sp. NPDC049002
GAGCACCGATCCGCCGGTGGTCGAGGTGTCCTCCACGGCGAGCACGCGGCGGCATGGGGCGATGCGGGTCAGCCCGGACAGCTCGACCCGCTCGGGGCCGGCGGTCACCTCGGTCGAGGTGTCCATCTCGACCAGGTGCGCCCCGCCGGCGGCGACGCGGTACGCCCGCCCGCCGACGCCGACCTCCGCGGCCGTCGCACGGCCGTTGTCGATCAGCAGCGTCAGCGGGGCGGGCGCCCCGCCGTCCGGTTCGAGGACGGTACGCGGCCGGACGTCCAGCCGGTGTCCTTCGGCCGTCAGCCGCAGCACGGCGAGGCCCTCGGGCGGTGGCTCCCCGCCGAGCGCGTCCCTGAGCACCTCGTCGAAGTCCAGCTCGCGCGCGAGGACCTCGTGCTCGGCGTCGGTGCCGTCCGGGTGCTCGGCTCGTACCCGGGCGTAGGCGGCCCGGAAGAACGCCTCGTCACCGACGAACCGTGAGGGGCTCATCGCCCTGACGTAGTCGATCGGGGGCTCTCCCCAGGTCATGCCATGCTCGGCCAGCGCCGCGCGGTACTCCCCAAGCGCCCCGGCCACGGCCTGAGGAAGCATCGGATCGTCGTTCATTCAGGTCCTCCCGTAACCCCGTTACGCCGCAATGGTCACACCTTGGGGAGGTTTACGGCGCCCGGAGGCCCGGGACCGGGTGAGGTTTCTTCCCACCTCGGATCGTGAATGTATTCAGCCGACGGCTGTCGTTCGACCTCGCGTATCAGTTCCCGGGCCGGGGGCGGCCGTCATGGGAGATCACCAGCACCTGCTCCGGATGGGGGTGGGCGTTCGCGTACCTCAGGAGCGATTCCAGGGCGCCTGTGCCGGGGCGCTCGGCTTCGGACGCGGTGGAAAGCGGGATCTCCCCCTGAAAGCGGTGGAAGAGATCCTGGTCTTCCAGGTTCTGGAGGGCGTAGTTCCTCCAGCCAGGGACGGGATCGCCTTCCCTGGCCTGCAGTCCCATGACCGAGTACCCCAAGGGGGCGAAAACGCGGTGCAGTCCCACGACGGTGGCTCCCGTACCGAATCCACAGACCACGTGCCGGATTCCGGGCCAATTCGCGCGGACCTCCCGCAGCAGACGCGACCCCCACAGCTCCACGCAGCCCACCAGCTCCACGTTGGTGAACTGCTTCGGCCAGAACCAGCCCGCCTGCTCGTACCGCAGGCAGATCTCGCCGGCCTCCTCAAGGCTCGTGATCGTCCGCACCTGGCCGCGGAAGCCGCGGCTCACGAGATGATCGCGGCCGGAGGCGTCCGTGACGGCGACGGTCGGCAGTCCTCTCTTCCTCCCGAACAGGTCGAGGGCGAGCGCGGTCGACGAACCGGAGATCTCGACGAATCCCCGCACGTCTTCCGGGACCACCGCGAGGCAATGCTCGTACGTGAGGTCTTTGAGGCTTCCCGATTCGCACATCCCACCCCAGAGCACGGCGGGGCCGTTCACGTCGGGTCGGGTGAGAGGAAAGGGCGCGTCCATGGCGTTCATGCGGAGGCGACCGAGCCTCGGACATAACGGTGGTCGAAGAAGTCCACGTACAGGTATTCGGGGTACGACACCATCTGGTCCCTCCCCAACAGGATGCCACGCATGATCTCGCTCACCATCAGCCCGGCCGCGGTGGTGGCCCCGATCACGCACGTGGGGGCGTGTCCACGCCCGGCGAAGCAGGCGTCCCAGTGCTCCTGCACGACGTAGCTGCCGAACCCAGGAATGATCTTGGGCAGGTCGATACGCCCGTCCGGAAGCATGTAGAGGTCCTCATAGAGAGGCGCTTCGGGCTGGAAGACGTGCAGAGCGGCCCCGAATCCCAGCATCAGGCCGGTCATGATGACGAGCCCGCGCTCCCTGCACGCTTGGTGCAGCCATTCCTTCGCCCGGGAGCCGGCGATGTCGATGACCTCCACGACGTAGTCCACCGGCTTCCCGCCGAACCCCGAGAGCAAGGAGTCGATGTTGTTCTCGGTCACGCCCTCCATCGCCTTGCGGATCCGGATCTCCGGGTTGATGTCCTGGCACATCTTCCCGACGACCTCGGTCTTGAGCTGACCGACCGTGCTGTCGAAGCTGCCGGCCTGACGATTGGAGTTGTGAACCTCGTAGACGTCGAAGTCCGCGAGCGTCACCCAGCCGAAGCCGAGGCGGGCCAGATCCACCGCGCACTGCCCGCCCGCACCGCCCACCCCGGCCACGAGAACATGGGTCTCCGCGACCCTCTTCATCGATTCTTCGTCCAGAATCCCCAGGTTACGCCGGAATCTGGGATTGATCTCAGAGTGTTCCACGGAAACCTCGTTTCACTTCTGCATGCAGACGTAGTAGTTCTCGCCGAAATAGTCGTCGCCGTCCGCGGCCAGGGGACGCGAGAAGCCCAGGCGCCGGAGGGTGTCCACCAGTTCGTCGACTTCGAAGAACGTCACCATCTCGTTGGGATCGGTGGTCAGCTTCCGGGCGCAGGTCGAATGATGGGCCAGCGCGGCCTGGAGATCCTCGTTGAACCGCCCTTCCGCCTGCCACTCGGCGACGGAGTGCTCAAGCACCTTCGCCAGGTCGGGCCGGCGCTTCGGGCCGGTGGCGATCATCACGCCGCCCGGCTTCAGGTGAGAGAAGACCTCGCGCAGCGCCGAGTCGACGTCGGGGACGTAGAAGAGGACGTTGTTGAGCACGACCGCGTCCGCGTCGGCGACGACCTCGGCGGGGAACTTCTCCACGCCTCCGTCCATGACCGTCCATCGGTCGCGGGCCTCGCCCGGCGAGGCCGCCTTCTTGTCATGGGCCCGCTGCAGCATGGCAGGGTTGTTGTCGAACCCGATGACCTCGTGACCGCGGTCGATCAGAGCCTGGCTGACCAAGCCGGTTCCGCACCCGGCGTCGATCACGACCTGACGGCCCTCAGTGTCGCGAAGGATCTTTCCGAGCATCCGCTGATAGCAGTTCAGCTCGGGAATCATCTGGTCATAGCTCTTGGCGAAGTCGGTCCAGATGTTGTCGCTCACAGCGCTCTCCACTTCCTCAGATATTCGTTCGCGGGCAACGGAGGAGACTCCACCCGCGCGAAACAAGCCGGTCGGCCCGGAAGCCTGAATCCATGCTCAGGCGGTCTCGGCGTGACGGATCCGCCCCGCGCCGGCCGGCTGCCGGCGCGCGGGCGTTCCCGTCGGCCCGCACGAGTGGCTACTTCTTGACGTCCGCCGTGAGGCCCTGCTGCGGACCGTCCACGACGATGACCGCGCGGTACCGGGTGAGGGCCTGAGTCGCGTCGGCGTAGTAGAAACGCCAGGTGCACTCCCGCCCCGACCACATCTCGCCCGTGCACGCCACCTTGGTGTTCACGTCGCCGGCCGAGATCGTCCCCTTGGCGATGACCTTGGTGTTGGCGCTGGTCAGCTCGAACACCGGGCCACCGCTGTCGCCGTGGCCCGCGGCGCTGGCGTGGGCGACCTGTTCGGCTCTGACCAGCGGATAGGCGGTGCCGACCTCAAGGTTGTTGGCCTTGACCTGGATGCCGCACAGGGCGCCGGAGGAGGCGCCCGACGTGCACAGCCAGTTGCCGACGTTGCTGAACGACGC
>NZ_JBEZFH010000365.1:0-3591 GCF_040649355.1 Sphaerisporangium sp. NPDC049002
CAACTTCGGCTGCCCGGTGCCCAAGGTCACCAGGCGGGGCGGCGGGTCGGCGCTGCCGTACAAGCGCGACCTGCTCCGGCTCGCGCCGTTGCCCGGCCCGGGGATCGAGATGTCCGGCGCCGGGACGGGCCCGTTGGGGATCGAAGGGGGGAAGTTGTACGCCCGCCACGTTCCGGAGGCGTCCACGTATCCCTGCTGGCCGGCCGAGTTGCGCGCGACGACGTAGATGTACGTGGCGTCGCCGCGCCCGGAGTTGTTGGTGACGGTGAACGGCAACTGCGCGACGGCCGCGCTCGCCGTCTGCTGACCGGCGAAGACGATCGCCTGGGCCAGCAGCACGGAGGCGACCAGACCTCGTCGCCACCGTCGGGACAACACGTGCATACCTCGGCTCCTCTCGGGGGGGGACCACGCCGGACCGGCCCTCCCCGCCCGGCGTGAGGGCACCGCGGTGGAGTTCGGTGGCGGGGCCGCGCCCCAGCCGTCGAAGAGTGCCCTGAGCGGCCAAGGAGGGGAGGACGGGGGCGACGGCGAACACCGCCGCGCCGGTCGGCACGGTGAGTCTCACGGCAGTCTTTTCGCGGGGGGTGAATGAGACGTGAGAGCGCTCTCAGAAAAGAACCTTTACAGTTTACTCGCCGCTCGTCAAGCCCTAACAGGGTCGTGTTGACTCAACCGATGAGGTGCCGGGTTCCGAGGACGTCCTGGCCGGCCGGCGCGGGCCGGCCTGGACGTCATGATCAGACGAGGTCGAACCGGTCGAGGTTCATCACCTTGTCCCACGCGGCGACGAAGTCGCGCACGAACTTCTCCTTCGCGTCATCGCTCGCGTAGACCTCCGCGAGCGCGCGCAGCTCGGAGTTCGACCCGAAGACGAGGTCGGCACGGCTGCCGGTCCACTTGACCTCGCCCGTGGCGATGTCGCGGCCCTCGAAGGTGTTCGCGTCCTCCGACGTCGCCTTCCACGTCGTGCCGAGGTCGAGCAGGTTGGCGAAGAAGTCGTTGGTCAGGGTCCCGGGGGCCGTGGTGAGGACGCCGAGCGGCGACTGCTGGTGGTTCGCGCCGAGGACGCGCAGGCCACCGACGAGGACCGTCATCTCGGGGGCGCTCAGGGTGAGCAGGTTCGCCCGGTCGATGAGCAGGTACTCGGCCGGAAGCCGGTTGCCCTTCCCGAGGTAGTTGCGGAACCCGTCGGCGGTCGGTTCGAGCGCGGCGAACGACTCCACGTCGGTCTGCTCCAGCGACGCGTCCGTGCGGCCCGGCGTGAACGGGACCTCGACGTCGAAGCCGGCGTCCTTGGCGGCCCGCTCGACGGCGGCGCCGCCGGCGAGCACGATCAGGTCGGCGAGCGAGACCTGCTTGCCGCCGGTCTGGGCCGCGTTGAAGGACTCCTGGATCTCCTCCAGGGCGCGCAGCACCCTCGCCAGCCGGTCGGGGTCGTTGACCTCCCACCCGCTCTGCGGCTCAAGGCGGACGCGCGCGCCGTTCGCGCCGCCGCGCTTGTCGCCGCCACGGAAGGTCGAGGCCGACGCCCACGCGGTGGACACGAGCTGGGACACAGAAAGGCCCGAGGCGAGGATCCGGTCCTTGAGCGAGGCGACGTCCCCGGCGTCGACGAGCTCGTGCGTCACCGCGGGCAGGGGGTCCTGCCACAGCAGCGTCTCGGCCGGGACCTCCGGGCCGAGGTAGCGCACGACCGGGCCCATGTCGCGGTGGGTCAGCTTGAACCACGCCCGGGCGAAGGCGTCCGCGAACTCACCGGGGTTCTCCAGGAAGCGTCGCGAGATCTGCTCGTAGACCGGGTCCACGCGGAGCGCGAGGTCGGTCGTCAGCATCGTGGGGGCGTGGCTCTTCGACGGGTCGTGGGCGTCGGGGACGGTGCCCGCCCCGGCGCCGTCCTTCGGCTTCCACTGGTGCGCGCCCGCGGGGCTCTTGCTCAGCTCCCACTCGTAGCCGAACAGGATCTCGAAGAAACTGTTGTCCCACGTCACCGGGGTGTTGGTCCACGCGCCCTCAAGGCCACTGGTGATCGTGTCGCCGCCCTTGCCGGTGCCGTAGCCGTTCTTCCAGCCGAGGCCCTGCTCCTCGATCGAGGCGGCCTCGGGGTCCGGGCCGACGTGCTCGGCCGGGCCCGCGCCGTGGGTCTTGCCGAAGGTGTGGCCGCCCGCGATCAGGGCGACCGTCTCCTCGTCGTTCATCGCCATCCGGCGGAACGTCTCACGGATGTCGCGGGCCGCGGCGAGCGGGTCCGGGTTGCCGTTCGGGCCCTCCGGATTGACGTAGATGAGGCCCATCTGGACCGCGGCGAGGGGGTTCTCAAGCTCCCGGTCGCCGGTGTAGCGCTCGTCGCCGAGCCAGGTGGACTCGGGGCCCCAGTAGACGTCCTCGTCGGGCTCCCATACGTCCTCACGACCGCCGGCGAAGCCGAAGGTCCTGAAGCCCATCGACTCCAGGGCGACGTTGCCGGCGAGGATCATGAGGTCGCCCCACGAGAGCTTCTGGCCGTACTTCTTCTTGACCGGCCACAGCAGGCGGCGGGCCTTGTCGAGGTTCCCGTTGTCCGGCCAGCTGTTGAGGGGGGCGAAGCGCTGCTGGCCGGCCCCGGCGCCGCCGCGGCCGTCGCTGATCCGGTACGTGCCCGCGCTGTGCCACGCCATCCGGACCATGAACGGGCCGTAGTGGCCGTAGTCGGCCGGCCACCAGTCCTGCGAGGTCGTCAGCACCTCCGCGATGTCCTGCTTCACGGCCGCGAGGTCGAGGCTGTTGAACGCCTCGGCGTAGTCGAACTTCTCGCCGAGGGGGTTGGCCACGGCGGGGTTCTTGGCGAGGATCCGCAGGTTGAGCCGCTCATGCCACCACTGGCGGTTTCCGCCGCCCTGAGTCGGGTGCGGGGCGCGCTCGTGCGCGACCGGGCAGCCGCCTCCTTCCTCCGTCTTCGCGTCTACGACGATCGCGTCATGGTTCTCAGACATTAGGGTCCTTCCGGATTACGCTGATCACAGTGCTCAGGAACTGCGGGCGGTGGAACAGTCGAGGCACAGGCCCCAGTAGATGACCTCGGCCTCGTCGATCGTGAAGCCGTGGTGGTCGGACGCGGTCAGGCAGGGCGCCTCGCCGACCGCGCAGTCGACGTCGGCGACGGCACCGCACGACCGGCACACGACGTGGTGGTGGTTGTCGCCGATGCGTCCCTCGAACCGGGCCGGGCTGCCGGCCGGTTCGATCCGGCGCACGAGCCCCGCCGCGGTGAGCGCGTGGAGGGCCTCGTACACGGCTTGAAGGGAGATATGGCCGACGCGGTCACGCACCCCCGAGGCGATCGCCTCGACGCCGAGGTGATCACCGCCCCGGACGGTCTCCAGCAGTGCGACGCGGGCGGCCGTCACCCTCAGGCCTGCCCCGCGCAGCTCCTCGGCGATGGTCGGAGTCTTGGGTGCGGTCACGGCGCCAAAGCTATCGTCATAAACACGAGCTATTCAAGACAGCTAACGGTCCAAGTGTCGCCGGCCAGGCTTATGGGACCACCGAGGGTGGTTTTCTGCCACGAGCATGGGACCACCCGGTTGCCAGTGATGGGACCACCCCGCGTGT
>NZ_JBEZFH010000366.1:0-3578 GCF_040649355.1 Sphaerisporangium sp. NPDC049002
CACGCCCTTGCATCGGTAGGCGTCAAGCGGTTGTCAATGAACGTGCAGGTGGAGGCCGATATCACTGAGTGTGTAAGAACCCCCGGGGCCGAGCGGCCAGCACCGGCGGCACCCTCGCCCAGAAGGTGAAGACCGCCCTCGCGGCCGGACGCGGCCCCGACTTCATCGAGACCCCCGGCTCCTCCACCGCCATTCCCTACGCCGAGGCGGGCTACCTCACCGACCTCGGCCCGCTCGCCGAGAAGGAGGGCTGGAAGAAACGCATCCTGCCATGGGCCTATGACATGGGCGTCATCGACGGGAAGTTCCTGGCCGTCCCGCTTTACTACGAGACCCTCGTCGTCTTCTACAACAAGACCCTGTTCACCCAGAACGGCTGGACCCCGCCGACCGACCGCGCCTCCCTGGAGAAGCTCGCGGGCGAGATGCAGGCCAAGGGCATCGTGCCGTTCGTCAACGCCAACGCCACCTACCAGGGCGCGACCGACTGGCTGGTCAGCTCGTTCATGAACGGCGTGGCCGGCCCTGCCAAGATCAACCAGGCGCTCACCGGCAAACTGCCCTTCACCGACCAGTCGTTCGTCGACTCGATCCAGCTCATGGCCGACTACTTCGGCAAGGGCTACTTCGCGGGCGGCGCCAAGCAGTACTTCTCCCTCCAGGACCCGCAGAAGTACGCCATGTTCGCCAAGGGCAAGGCCGGCATGTACATCTCCGGGAGCTGGGAGTTCGGCGCCCTGGACAAGTACTTCAAGGAGGCGGGCTCCGAGTGGGCCGAGGCGCCACTGCCCCCGCTCGCGCCCGGCGTGCCCTCCGACGTCTACCCGCTGTCGGTCGGCGGCACCATGTCGATCAACGCGGCCTCCAAGAACCTCCCGGCCGCCGCCGCCTACCTGAGCTGGATGCTCTCGGACGTCACGACCATGTGGGAGGCCACCTCCCTGGGCCTGCGGGTGCCGCTCCCGATCACCTTCACCCAGGCCGACGTCCCCCCAGGTGTGGACCAGCGGATCGTCGACCACTACCAGAGGATCAACAGCGCCTCGCAGAAGGGCGCCGTCGGGTACACCACCTGGACCTCCTTCGGCGGTAAGGCCGAGCAGTACATCCTGGAGAACATCGACAAGGTGGTGAACGGCGACCAGTCGGCGGCGGCGTTCTGCGCCGGCCTCGACAAGGCCTTCAAGTCCGACGTCACCGCGGGCCTCATCCCGCCCGTCTACTCCACCTCCGCGACGGGCTGACCGACCCACCCGGCTGCCGGTCCTGCTCAGGACCGGCAGCCCTCCCACGCGAGGGCGGCGCCGCGGCGGTGGCGACGACCGCGGGCGAGGTCTTCAGGAGTGTTGGCTTCATGCCGGGCGTCCTGCCCACCGGACGACGTCCGATACGGTCTTCGGGGGTCGCTTCCGCCCCTGGACGGGCCCTGCCGGCCCGGCCGACGGGCGGGGCGCGTATCGCGGCCGGTCTGACCCCGGGCAGTCTCAAGTAAACTTCCTCTCCCGTAAGCGTGAAAAGGCCGTCCTCACATCGAGGACGGGGTTCTCGTACGCCGAAAGGCACCGCGCCGGGGCGGGAACACCACCGGTACGGGCCCCCGGTGGGCGGGAAGCATGCTGCGACAGTGGAACATGGTGTCAACACCGATCCCATGCGCGTCCGTCCGGAACGAGGAGCTCGATCATGACCCCCAACGCCACCGAAGACTCGACGGGCTTCGCTGACCTGGGGCTGCGTGCCGAGCTTCTGCGCTCGCTCACCGGTCTCGGGTACGAGGAGCCGACGCCGATCCAGCGCGAGGCCATCCCGCCGCTGGTGGAGGGCCGTGACCTGCTCGGGCAGGCCGCGACCGGCACCGGCAAGACGGCGGCGTTCGCCCTGCCGATCCTCCAGCGGATGCCCGCGGGCAGGAGCTCGGGGTCGCCGATCGCGCTCGTGCTGGTGCCCACGCGCGAGCTGGCCGTCCAGGTCTCAGAGGCCGTCCACCGCTACGGCCGCGACCTCGGCGCCCGCGTCCTGCCGATCTACGGCGGGCAGCCGATCGGGCGGCAGCTCAGGGAGCTCCAGCGAGGGGTGGACGTCGTCGTCGCGACCCCCGGGCGGGCGCTCGACCACATCGGCCGCAAGACGCTCCACCTGGACGCCCTCCAGATCGTCGTCCTCGACGAGGCCGACGAGATGCTCGACATGGGGTTCGCCGACGACATCGAGGCGATCCTCCAGGAGACCCCCCAGGCCCGCCAGACCGTCCTGTTCTCCGCCACGATGCCGCCGCGCATCAACTCCATCGCCCGCCAGCACCTCAACGACCCGGTGCGCATCCAGATCGAGCGCGAGTCCGCCACCGCCGGGGAGTCCCCGCGCGTACGGCAGAGCGCTTACATGGTGCCGAGGGCGCACAAGCCCACGGCCCTCGGAAGGGTGCTCGACGTCGAGGCGCCCGAGGCCGCCATCGTGTTCTGCCGCACCCGCGAGGAGGTCGACCAGCTCACCGAGACCATGAACGGCCGCGGCTACCGCGCCGAGGCGCTCCACGGCGGCATGGGCCAGGAACAGCGCGACCGCGTCATGGCGCGGCTGAGGAGCGGTACGGCCGACCTGCTGGTCGCCACGGACGTGGCCGCGCGCGGGCTCGACATCGAGCAGCTCACGCACGTGGTCAACTACAACGTCCCCTCCGCTCCGGAGTCCTACGTCCACCGCATCGGCAGGGTCGGGCGCGCGGGCCGCGAGGGCGTGGCCATCACGCTCGCGGAGCCCCGCGAGCACCGCATGCTCAAGACGATCGAGCGGGTCACCAAGAGCAGGATCACGGTCGAGAAGGTCCCCACGGTCGCCGACCTGCGGGCGCGCCGCCTGGAGCTGACGCGCTCCGCCCTGGAGGAGAGCATCCTTGAGGACGACCTGGAGCACTTCCGCGTCGTGGTCGACACGCTCGCCGACGAGTTCGACCTCGTGGAGATCGCGATGGCGGCGGTGAAGCTGGCGCACGAGGCCAGCGGCGCCGCGGCCGACGAGGAGGAGATCCCCGACGTCCCGGTACGTCCCGAGCGCGAGGGCCGGCCGCGCCGCGAGCCCGGCGGGCGCGACGAGCGACGCGGGCGCGGGCCGTCCAGCGGCATGACCCGCATCTTCATCGGCGCGGGCCGCAGCGCCGGGGTCCGGCCGCAGGACCTGGTCGGCGCGATCGCCAACGAGTCACGGCTCAGCGGCCGGGACATCGGCGCGATCGAGATCGCCGACCGCTTCTCGCTCGTCGAGGTCCCCGACCACTCGACGGACGACGTCATCTCGGCACTACGCCAGACCACCGTCAAGGGCCGCAAGGTCACCGTCCGCCGCGAGCGCTTCGAACCCCGCTAGCCGGCGCGGCGGGGCGTGCCGGGCGGCCCGCCCGGGCCGCCAGGTCACCGGCAACGAACTCGCGCTTCGGCTCCAGACCCGCGGGAGGCGCCTGCCGTCAGGCCAGGGCGTTGACGGTGGCGCCGAAGACGGCGGGAAGGCGGTGCGCCGCCGGCACGATCAGCCGGGCCGAGCCCGAACGGCGGCGCGCGGCCAGCAGCGCCCCGGTGAGCAGA
>NZ_JBEZFH010000367.1:0-3573 GCF_040649355.1 Sphaerisporangium sp. NPDC049002
TGGTCTCCTGGCTGATCTACCTGAGCACCGAGGCGCCCCTTGGACCCTACGGCCAGGCGGCGATGCGGGAGGACCCGAGGATCTCGACCGGCCGCAGCCAGAAGCGCACGTCGAGCCGGCGCGGGCGTCCCGTGGCCGTATGGGCGCACCAGGACCGCAGGACCTCGACGTTGCCGCGGACCTGCCGCGACAGCTCGCTCACGTCGTTGGCGCCGCCCTCCTCGGGCCGGACCAGGACGTCGCAGTTCGGTAGCTCGCCCAGCTCCCTGAGCTCCTTGAGGGTGAACTTGGCGTGCTCGGGGCCGCGCCTGCCGATCATGTGGACGCGCGTCACCTGGCTCTTCGCCAGGCGGTCGAGCACCTCCTGCGGGACGTCGGTGGAGCGCAGCTCGTCGGCGGTCTTGGCCAGGATCCTGACCACGTCGACGGCGACGTTGCCGACGCCGATCACGGCCACCTCGGTGCTGTCGAGGGAGAAGGCGTCGGGCGGCATGTCAGGGTGGCCGCAGTACCAGTTGACGAAGTCGGTCGCCGCCACGCTGCCGGGAAGGTCCTCGCCGGGGATGCCGAGATGCCGGTCGACCATCGCGCCCGTGCAGTAGACGACCGCGTCGTAACTGGCGGCCAGGTCGGCGGCGGAGACGTCGGATCCCAGCTCGACGCCGCCGAGGAAGCGCACC
Source organism: Sphaerisporangium sp. NPDC049002 (assembly GCF_040649355.1). Lineage (NCBI taxonomy): Bacteria > Bacillati > Actinomycetota > Actinomycetes > Streptosporangiales > Streptosporangiaceae > Sphaerisporangium > Sphaerisporangium sp. NPDC049002. Next base: position 681 of record NZ_JBEZFH010000367.1, read on the forward strand.
GAGGGCAGCTCCAGCACCCGCCTCAGGTAGCCGGCGATCGACTTGATGGAGGTGTGATCAGGCGCGACGCCGTATCTGACCAGGCCGTACGGAGTGGGCAGGCGGTCGAGCACGTCGATCTCGACGGGCTCTCCGGCCTGCTTGGTCAGGGCCTCGGCCGTGTAGATCCCGGCGGGACCCGATCCCACGATCGCCACGCGAAGCGACATGTGGCCTCCTTAGCGGGGCTCGACGGCCCCACATCCTCATGGAGCCGATTGTCGCGGAACGCGGTCCTCCGGGCCAGACTCGCGCGCCGGAGGCCATCGAGATAATCCGGTTCCGCTACCCCCGGCCCTCCTCGGGCGCCCGGGCGCGGAGCCGCCGCTTGTCGACCTTGCCGTTCGCGTTGACGGGAAGATCGTCCACGACGATCACCTGGCGGGGCACCTTGTAGTTCGACATGTTCCCTCGTGCCCAGCCTATGATCTCGGCGGGGTCGATCGCGCTGCCCGGACGCGGGACCACGTACGCGAGGCCCGCCTCGCCCGTGCGCCCGTCCGGCACGCCGACGACGGCGGCCTGGGCCAGGTCGCCGCGGTGCAGCAGCAGGCTCTCGACCTCGGCCGGCGAGACGTTGAAGCCGTTGACGATGAACAGCTCCTTCTTGCGGTCGACCACCGAGACGTTCCCGCCCGCGTCCATCGTGCCTATGTCGCCCGTGCGCAGCCAGCCGTCCTCGATCGCCTCGGCCGTCTTGGCCGGTTCGCCCCAGTAGCCGCGCATCACGCCGTAACCGCGCTGGAGGATCTCCCCGCGCTCGCCCGCCGCCACCTGCTTGCCGTCGTCGTCCACGATCTTGACCTCGATGCCCGGCACCGGCCGGCCGGTGGAGGAGGCGATCACCTCGACCGGGTCGCCCGTCCGGGTCATCGACACGACCGTGCCCTCCATCAGCCCGTAGGCGTTGATCACGCGTTCGAGGCCCGCCTCCCGGAGCAGCCGGCGGATCAGCTCGGCCGGCACGGCGGCGGCGCCGCAGATCGCCACGCGGACGGAGTGCCCGGTGATGTCCACCTCGTCCAGGAGGCGGTGGAACAGCGTGGGCGCCCCGGCCAGGACGGTGATCCGCCCGTCCTGGACGAGGTCCCGGAGCACGGCCGGGGTGAACACCTTGACCGGAATGAGGGTGGCGCCCCGCATCACCCCGGCGAGCAGGCCCGCGTTCAGGCCGAAGCCGTGCGCGAACGGCGCGATCACCGGGTAGCGGTCGCCCTCGCGGAGCGTGACGATCTCGGCCCAGTCCCAGTAGCCGCGCACGATCTGGCCGTGGTCGAGCATCACCCCCTTCGGCGTGCCCGTGGTGCCCGAGGTGGACATGATCTCGCACAGGTCGTCCGGCCGTACGGCGAGCGCCCGCTCCTCGGCGGTGTCGTCGGAGATCCATGCTCCTGCGGCGAGCACGCGGGAGGGCCGCAGCATGCCGGGACGGCCCGCCCCCTCGGGGGTGATCGCGTGGAGCAGCTCGGGCAGCCCGGCGAAGGGCCGCCCGGCGCCGGGCTCCGCGTCCTCGCCGGGCTCCCCGCGCCCTGCCTGCTTGGGCGGCCCGGCCGCCGAGGCCAGCAGGTCGGCGAACGCGGGAGCGCCGTCGAGGTTGTCGCCCATGATGAGCACGCCGGCGCCCGTCCTGCGGAGCACCTCGGCCGCCTCGATGCCCTTGTAGCGCGAGGAAAGCGGCACGATGACCGCCCCGGCGTCCCAGATGCCGTACGCGCCGACCGCCCAGTGCGCGTCGTTGTGCCCCCAGATGGCGACCCGGTCGCCGAGTTCGACGCCGAGCGCGATGAGTCCCTTGGCGACGACCGCGGCGCGTGCGCGCAGCTCGGCGAGCGACAGCCGTACGTCACCGTCGACGATCACCGTGAGGTCCGGGTGGCGGGCCGCCCTATCGCGCAGCATGCGCGGGATCGTCCCCCAGCCTGGCACGGTGTTCTCGCCGTCTGGAACCATGGTCGCGCCTCCCGGTTCGTGAGCCTGACTGACCGCCCGTCAGTGGGCTATGGCGGTGCGGTCCCTGCCGAGATGGTGGCCACGGGCGTCGGCGACCGTGCCCGGACGGGCCGTCCCGGCCACGTCGCCGGAGACTTCCACGCCCAGTTTGATCGGAGTGAGCGCCGAAAGCGACTGCTCGACGCGGGACCGCCACATCGGGTTCCCCACCAGGCTCGCGCGGCCGAAAATCACCTTCAGCGTCGCCGCGTCGAGGGTGCCCCGGCGGGAGATCGCGAGCTCCCAGGACCTCACGCCGTCGATCCTGGACAGGGCCTTCTCGATGCGGGGAAGCGACAGCCACACGCCCCTGACCAGCACGTGGTCGCCGACCGTGTGGGACGGCGCGGGGATCTCGGCCGCGTCGCCGACCCGGGCGACCTGCCCGGTGCGCACGACCGCGCCTCCGAGCGCGGGATGGCCGGTCGGCGTGAGGACCAGCTCGGCCAGGCCGCCCGACCCCTCGAAGGGCGAGTCCTTGTCCAGCGAGGCGAGGCCGAGCAGCCCGCCGGCCAGGGGGGTGAGCGGAGCGGTGTCCGAGTCGCGCCAGGCCAGCGCGCCGCCGCTGTAGGGGTTGGCGTAGACCTCGGTCACGGACACCTCGAACTCGCCGGCCAGGTGGCCGAGGGTGCCCCGGGAGGCGATCTCGCCGGTGAGCACCAGGTGCCGCAGCCCGAGGTCGAGAGGGTCGAGCAGGAACTCCAGGTGCAGCCGGGCGAGGAAGTCCATCGCCCCGGTGGGGGTGGTCACCAGCGTGGTGGCCCCGAGCGACCTCAGCGCGTGGTGCAACCGCATCCGGCCGCGCGGCCCGGCCGAGGACTGGCCGAGCGGCGTAAGACAATGGGCTTGTCACAGACGGAGGTGG
>NZ_JBEZFH010000368.1:0-3561 GCF_040649355.1 Sphaerisporangium sp. NPDC049002
CCACGTCGGCGAAGCCCTCCCGGCGCAACAGCCGGGTCAGCTTCCTGCCGATCTGGCGGTCTCCCCCCGCGTCGCGCCGCCCCAGCCGACCAGCGCGCCGTACCCGACGGTGACCAGGACCAGCCACCAGCCGAAGGAGATGCCCGCGTTGGGCCGCCACAGGCCCTGCGCCGCCTGCGCCGCGATCCCCGCCGCGGCCGTCGCGGCCGCGGCGGGAAAGCCGCGCCGCTGGGCGACCTGGAGCGCGCCGAGGGTGGCAGGAGGGGTGGCCGCCGGTGACAGCACGGCCAGCACGGTGAGCGCCAGCGCGCCGGTGACCGGCCGCCACAGCAGTACGGGTGAAAGGGCGCACCCCAGCACCCCGGTAGCGATGTCGAGCGCCAGCAGCCCTCTCGACGGATGCGCTCCGGCCAGTCCCCAGATCGTCGGCGCGACCAGGGCGGCCATACAGGCGATCACCCCTGTCACGACGGCGGTCAAAGGGAGGCGCCGGCGCACGGACTCCGCCTCCGCCTCGCAGTGGTTCTCGCCGTTCACGCGGCCAAGGGTAGCTCCGGGCATCGAGGCGCCGACACCTACCAAAGTCGGTGGCCGGCTCGACCGCGGACGTACCCGCCGCCGCCACGCGCCCGATGCGGGCCCCGCCCCGCGGCGGCGACGCTGTCGGGGTGAACCAGGCGGGACCGGCGGCGGCCATCAGCGGATGGCTCGCGGGACGGCCGTCCGTCATCGAAGGAGGAAGCGCATGTTCGGCGAGACCACTCGTACTGATGCCGCACCGGGGCGCGCCGGCCGTACCGCCACGCGGAGGGCGCTGACCGTGGCCGGCGGGACGGTCGCGGCGCTCGCCGTCTGGGCGGTGGCCGGCCCTGTCGCGGGAGCCGGCCTGACCGTCCAGGTCGGAGGGGCGGTTCAGCCCGTCGGGCCGGGCGCGGTCGCGGTGGCGAGCCTGGTCGCCGGGCTCGCGGCCTGGGCGCTGCTCGCGTCGCTGGAACGGATCGTGAGGCGGCCGGGACGGCTCTGGACGATCATCGCGGTCGTGGTGCTCGTACTGTCGCTGCTCGGGCCGCTCGGCGCCGTCGGAGCCGGGAGCATGGTGGCCCTGGCCTGCATGCACCTGGTCGTCGCCGCGGTGCTCATCCCCGGCCTCGGCCGCTCGGCGCGCGCCCGGTGACCGTGCGTCCGCCCGGGTGGGACGTGCCCGGGGCTTCCCGTCGGATCGCGGCGGGCATGGCGGCGCCTCCCAGGCTTCGCGGGGGCGGGCCAGGGAGGCGTTCGCTGGGTGACTAGTAGCGTTCCGCCACGCCCGAGTTGATCTCGGTGAGCGCCACGGTGGCGTCGGTGTAGCGGAGGAGGCCGGACAGGGTGGGCGGCTGGGCCAGGGTGGCCTGGGCGTAGCGGACGGCGTCGCCGACCGTGCTCAGGCGCAGGCGCTGGGTGGTGAGCGTACGGACGGCGGTGCCCGCGTTGATCCGGCGGGACGCCATGTTGAACGTGGTGGCCAGCAGTTCGGCCCGCAAGGAGCGCGGCTGCGTCGCCGGCAGGAACAGGACCGCCGACGCCTCCTGCTGGGACAGCGCGCCGTTGGCGGCGGAGCCGTCGGCCCCGTCGAAACGGGTGTCGGTGGCCTGGACGCGGGCCAGCACCTCGGCCGTCCGCAGGTCCGTCCGCAGCCCCCACAGCGCCGAGAGCATCGGCAGCCTGCTGGGCGCGACCACGGTGATCGAGGTCTGCGCCGACCCCGTCGCCGGGGTGAACGTGCAGCCGTTCGCCCCGCCGTAGGACAGGCTCGCCGTCCCGGTCGCCTTGGCCCCCGCCTCCATCAGCAGGGTGGGCCGCGCCGTGAACGTGATGGTGCCCGACGCGCCGGCGGCGACCGTGGCGAGGTTCCAGGTCAGCGTCGTGGTGCCGTCGGCGTTCCTGGTCACGGTGGCCGGGCGTGGCCCGGCGCCCTGGTCGAGGGCCTGGCTGTAGTAGACGCCCGCGGGCAGCGTGTACTTCAGGGTGGCTCCGGTGGCCGGCGCGCTGCCGGTGTTGCGGTGGCCGACCGTGTACGTGATCGCCTCGCCCGCGTTCACGGAGGAGGTGGCCGTGGCGGTCACCGCCATGACGGGCGCGTGGACCCTGGTGACGGCCGTGGCGGTGTTGTCGGCCAGCGTCTCCTCCAGTTCGGGCTCCCCGGCGGCGTTCTTGCCGGTGACCTTGACGGTGCTGGTCAGCGTGCTGCCGTCCGCGGCAGTGCAGGGCACCGTGTACGTGAACGTCTCGGTGGCCGTCTGGCCGGGCGCGAGGTCGCTCAGTTGCCGGGTGACCGGGTCGCCTGCGGGAGGCGTGAACGTGACCGAGGTGGCCGTGGACTTGCTGGGTCCCTTGTCGCCGATCGTCACGGTGGCGGTCACCGTGTCGCCGCCGGCGGCGTCGGGCCTGTCGACGGTCATGCCCGCGGTCAGGTCGACCGCCTTCACGCGGAGCACGGCGTCCCCGGTCAGCTCGGGCACGATCGGGCCGTGCGTACCGTCGGAGAAGTACCGGCTGCTGGTGAAGTCGTAGACCAGGCGGTCCCAGTCGGGGTTGCTGAGCAGCGTCTCGTCGTCGTCGGTCTTGTCGCAGTCCGGCCCGAGGGCGGTGATGCGGTTGATGTTGGCGCTCGCGTGAGCCGAGAACGGCGGTCCGTCGCCGGTCCAGTCGATCGGGTCCTCCGCCGGGCCCTTGGCCACCAGGCCGCCGACGCCGTAGATGACCGGGCGGACGACGCCCGCGAGTCCGGGGTCCTTGATCTCGTCGAGGTCGGTCTCGTCCAGGTTCGCCTTGCCGAACCGCTGGTAGTCGAGGGGGCGGTCGGGGTCGATCCCCGCGAACTGCCAGGAGTAGCTCATGACGCTCTGGTAGTTGGGCTTGCAGTTGACCAGGTCGGCGGTCCCGTTGCCGTAGCGCCCGCCGTGGCCGAGGCCGAAGGTGTGGCCGAGCTCGTGAAGCAGCGTCGCCTGCTCGGCGGCGGCACGCCCGCCGACCTCGCCGAACATCTTGGGGGTCCACCGGCCGAGGGACACGACGAAGTCGTTGGAGCCCCGGTCGTCCAGCTCCGCCCGGCCCGAGGTGGTCCCGCTGTCGGTCAGGCCGTTGATGAAGATCCCGTACCGGAAGTGCAGCCGCTTGTAGAGCATGATCTTGTCGCACAGGGGGCTGGCACGGTCCGCGTCGGTGCCGAAGTTGCCGGTGGCGTCCGGTCCGCACGCCTTGGCGGGGTTGCCCTGCTTGAGGTCGTCGAAGTCGTCGTACGTGCCGGGGGCGCGGGTGTCGCCGAAGTCGATCGCCTCGGCGTACGGGAGCTCCTCGTCCGGTATCAGGTGCAGTGCCAGGCCGTCGGCATGGGTCTGGGGGTTGGTGACGAGGGCGTCCGAGAACACCTGCTCGACCCTGGACAGCACGCCGTCCTGCGGCTTCTCCAGGCGCATCCAGTCGATCTCGGCGTAGATGTCACGCCGGGTGGGGTCGGCGCCGAGGTCGCCCTTGGCGCCCGCCGAGGGCAGCGACCAGATGTTGGACGCCGCGTTGTTGTAG
>NZ_JBEZFH010000369.1:0-3462 GCF_040649355.1 Sphaerisporangium sp. NPDC049002
TGACGACTGGCGACGCGTCACTCAACCTTCGGTGGCACGAAACTAGTGGTCATCAACCTTCGGTGACAATGCTCAGCCTTCGCTGTCACAGGACAGCCATGTCGTCCGGGAGCTTGTTGATGAGTCTGGGCTTGTCCTCCAGTTGGAACAGCACGGTGTGGTGGAGGCCGAGTCTGGCCCACCGCGGATCCCCGAGCACTGCGGCGGCCTCGGCACGGTTGTCGTACATCCAGCGGTAGAAGACTTCGATGGTCACCAGCGGGCCGCGGCGGCTGCTCTTTGAGAGTCTGCCGCCCTTGTTCGGCCCGGTCATCGCCGTGTGGCTGTTGAGGGAGTCCACCAAGCCTCGCAGCCAGGGCCTGAGCTGCTCGGGTGAGTCGACAAGCTGAGGGCCGGCACATCCCGCTTGATCGATGTACCACTGGAACCACTTCAGATGGTCCAGTCGGCTCTTCACCGAGGACCACACATACCTCTCCGTCAACAGCTGCACCGACAGCCACCACTTCGCCGCCTCCCGGAACCAATCAGTGGTGAGCTGGCTGAAATTGGCGACCGACCGGCCATGCGGTTCGTGTTCACGCTGCGGGATCCGCCGGTCCAGACTCGGATTCCACACGTTCAGGCGCCACCACTCGCCGTCGTGATACGCGTAGGCCAGACGGTCCTGCAGATGCTTGACGCTGTGCAAGACGAGCGTTGCAAGATCGGCATTGCCGGACGGGTTCGTACGCATCGTCGCGCCACGGACCTCACGTGCCCATTCCTCGTGGGAGAGTGCTGTAAGAGACCTGACATGACGTACCCGAGGGCCTCCGTGCTCAATGGCCAGGCTCAGCCCCCGCCGAAGTTGCTGGAAACGCGCCGGATCGACGCTGTATCCGTCGGCGACCTGCTGGTGGACGCACCACGCGAGTTCCCAGATCATCGTCTCGGGCAGGCCGCGGAAGCTGAGCGCCTGGCTGAACCAGCCGCGCTCACGGTCGATGGTTTGCACGGTGAACGCCTGACGGTAGTCCTCGGGCATGTTCGTCGAGTCGAAGTGGTCCAGCCGGTGCTCCTCAGGAAGGCTCTCCCACAGACCTCTGGCCCGCTCCTCGCTGAAGAGCTCGGCGATCGGCAGGCGCGGATCTCGCTTGTCAAGGCGCTTTCGCTCCGCCGTCCGCGGCGAGGCAAGCGCTCGCGCGCCGGTCTCCGAACGCGGCGCCGGTTCAATCTCCATTCGAGCTCCCCCAGGACTGCGTGATCTTCTGCCAGTCCGCGCACGCCCGAAGCTCGGCGTCCTCGGTGACGTGGGCGTAGGTGTTGATCGTGGTCTGGATGTCGGCGTGTCCGAGTCTCCGGCTGACCACGTGCATCGGCACGCCCGCCAGCAGCAGCGCCGTAGCGTGCGTGTGGCGATACCAGTGAGGCGTCATCTCCACCGGCAGGCAAGGCAGCTGGCGCTTCCTGGCCCCCAGGTGCTTGTAGACGCTCTCGGGACTCAGCGGGGCGAAACGACGCCCACGGCGGAGATTGCAGAAGATGTACGCGCTGTCCCAATCGTCCAGCTCCACGTCGGCGCCTGCCTCACACAGGGCCCACACCCAATCGCCGTAAAGACGGTCCAGTGCCGAACCGATGAAGATCCGCCGGTGGCCGCTCTTGGCCCGCAGGCCGTGCGGGTGGTCCTCGCGTCGCACGACCTCGACCTGCGCCGTCGTACCCGTACCGGTCTTCCAGTCACAATGGCGCAGCCCGAGAGCCTCACCGAGCCGCAGACCGGTCTCCTCCAACAGTGTCCACAACAGCCGGTAACGCAGCTCACCCGACCACGCCCCCTCAGCGGCGTCCCAGGACGCCTCCGCTGTTCGCAGTGACACCATCTGCTCCGGCAGCAGGACCGGGACCGGCTTCGTCCTGACCCTTACCTTCACCACGCTCGAACGCCGGCCATGCTTGCGCGCCACATGCTCCAGGAACGGCAGGTAGCTTCCCGGCCGCGAACGCACCGTCTCGTACAACCGGCCCGCGACCTCCACACCGCGCGCAGCGTGGTACCGATAGAAACCCATCACCGCCCGAACCCGGCTCGCCACGGTCGCGTCAGCCGCCTGCTCCTGACGAGGAAGAGGAACGACATCCGCCGCCACACTCCTACGGCGCAACTGCCCGACGAACGTGCCGAGGTCTGTCACACCAACCGTGTCCCACGCCTGCTCGCGCTGTTCCAGGAAGGACCACCACAGCGCAAGCCCCCGCGAGTAGCTCTTGATCGTGTTGGGTGAACAGTCCGTCGATCGCAGGTACTCCAAGTACTGCTCGACGGGCTCCGCGACTCGAAAGTCACCGGCGAGGACCGTCCACGTGGGTCCTTCCGCGCTCGCCACCCGTTGTGTGGTCGCCAATTCGCTCCCCATGTCGTCGCTGTCAGCGGAGCGTACTGCTACACCGGATAACGCAACGCTCACATAGAGAAACCGGCGGCCAAGACTCCTGTCACAGATGTCAACGGCATCAATGTCAGGGTTCGGATAACACATGGTGCCGCTCGCCGAGGCGTGGCGCTCCGGGGCGTACGCCTGGACGACCGCCAAGCGCCAGTCCTTCGCCAACGACCTCACGAACGCCCAGCTCTGGGCCGTGACCGACAACGTGAACCAGGCCAAGGGGGACTCCGACCCCGCGAGCTGGAAGCCGCCGCTCACCTCGTTCTGGTGCACCTACGCGAAGGCCTACATCGATGTGAAGTACGAGTGGGGCCTGACCGTCCAGAGCAGCGAGAAGTCGGCGCTTTCCACCATGCTCGGCTACTGCTGACCCGTCGGCGTGGCCCGTCACCGCGCCGGCGGGCCACGAGGGCCGCCGTCCCCTCGCCGGGCGGCGGCCCTTGTCGTGTTCCCGCGCCGGTCACCGGTGGTGGGAGACGAAGCCGACATGGACGCGGGGGGCGAGCGCCCGGTGGGGCGGTTCGTTCTGCGCGCGCCCGCACAGCGGGACCACGGGCGTGCCGGACGCGGTGCTCAGGTAGGCGTCCGCGACGTAGCCGCCGGTGCTGATCAGGTCCCAGTACCTGCTGGTGCCGTACGTGCCGGAGACCGGGTCGCCGACCTTGCGGCAGACGATGGTGACCCGCTGGCCGTCCCGCCGCGTGCCGACCACCTTGCTGTCGGCCGACGCGTCGGCCCGTACGTTGACGGGCTCGCCGGTCACGGTGTTCACGGTGACGGTCACGTCGCTCGCCCCGGCCGGGGCGGCGTGCTCAGTGCCCGTAAGACCGCCGGTCGCGGTGCCGGTCGCGGTGCCGGTCGCGGTGCCGGTGGCGGCCGCGTGGGCCGTGCCACCGGGTGCCGTCGTGAGGGCCGGCCCGGCCAAGGACGTGACGGCGTCCTGGTGCTCCTCCGCGCCCGCCGGCAGCGTGGTGATCGTGGAGGCGGCGTCGAAGGCCCGGTCCTTGGCGTGCTCCTGGACGGCGTCGTCGAC
>NZ_JBEZFH010000370.1:0-3440 GCF_040649355.1 Sphaerisporangium sp. NPDC049002
ACCCAAGCCGAGTTCGCCTGTACGGCGTGCGGGCATACCGCGCACGCCGACGTGAACGCGGCTGTCAACATCCTCAGGGCAGGGCTTGCCCTTCGCCTGGCCGCGCAAGCGGCTTAGCGAGAAGCCGCTCCCCTTCAGGGAGCGGAGGAGTCACCGGGTCAGATCTCGAACTCGGCCACCGGCCGCACCACGACCGCCCCTCCGCCACGCGCGCCGGGGCAGCGGGCGGCCCAGTCGAGCGCGACGTCGAGGTCGGGCACGTCGATGACGTAGTAGCCGCCGAGGACCTCGCGGGTCTCGGCGAACGGCCCGTCGGTGACGGTCCGCTCACCTGCCGGGCCGACCTGGACGGTCGTGGCGGTGGTCAGGTCGGCCAGCGAGTCCCCCGCGACCCAGATCCCCGACTCCTTGACCGCCTTGTCGTAGCTCATCCAGTCCTCGAAGCTGCCCTCGCCGGCCGCGTCGTTCGTCGCGGCGCTGTAGATCAGCAACATGTATTTCATGGTCCGACTCCTTTGTGATCTGTTCCGTCCTCGCGCGGCGGGTCGCCGTACACCATGACGACGAATGGGACCAGGTCGGATCGACACGCCCCGGAGATTTCGCGCCGAGGATTTCGGCGGGCCTCGGCCGGCATGGCATCCGCGAGTCGCCGGCTCGGCGAAGCCGCCGGGGCGAACGATCACCTCGACCTGGGCATGCGCCACAGCTCAACGGTGATCGCGGTATTTCGACTGGTCAGGCATGTTGCTTACGAGCATACGCACCGGGAGCCATGGGCTCGGACCGGGAGGCCGGGGGCCGGACGGTGGTCGACTGGAAGGTCCTCGGGAGTCGGTTCGAGGCCTTGGCGTCGAGGTCCTGAAATGGTTCAGCGGAGGTTCCTCGATCACAGAGGAACCTCCGCTGACGCGACGCGTGAGATCAGGCGGTCGCCGGGGGGATGTTCTGGTTGAGCCGGAACAGGTTGGTCGGGTCGTACTCGGCCTTGATCGCCCTGAGCCGGTCCCAGGTCGCGCCCGGGTACGCGGCCCGGACCCGGTCCGCGCTCTCATCCTGCAGGAAGTTGACGTACGCCCCGGAGTCACTCTGGCGAAGGGCCTCCGAGAACTCGATCACCCAGGCCTCGCGAACGGCCCGCTCCTCGGCGCCCTCGTAGAACGCCGCGACGTTCACCATGATCTTGCTGTTGCGGTGCGCGAACGCGGTGGCGTCGACCGGCACGCGGGCCATCTCCCCGCCGAGCACCCGGAGCTGTACGGCGCGCATGGACGCGTCGGAGGACTCCAGATACTCCACGATCGTGTCGGCCACATCGCCGTCGACCCCGTCGATGAACATCGTCCGCGCCACCGCGGTCGCTTCCTCGGCTTCCTCCTCCGGCGGGAACATCCCCGAGTAGGGCATGGTCTGGATCATGTCGGCGAGAGGCGTGGCCAGCGCGCGGAACGGCGCGATGGCCTCGTTACCGGCCTCGGTGTCGCCGGCGTAGGCCATGAGGGCGATGAGGATCAGCTGACCGTGCTGCTCCTCGGGCAGGAACGGCATCGGGGGCGCGGGCATGACGTTGGCGATCGTCGAGAGCTCCTCCGGCGCGGCCTCCGCCGCGGCGATGAACGAGGCGATGATCTCGGACGTCGCCGGCAGCATCAGCATCCCGCCCACGATCGACTCGACCGGGTGCAGCCGGAAACGCAGACGGGTGACGACACCGAAGTTGCCGCCGCCGCCGCGGATCGCCCAGAACAGGTCAGGATGGGTCTCCTCGTCCACGTGGAGCAGCTCGCCATCCGCGGTCACGACCTCGGCGGCCAGCAGGTTGTCGATGGCGAGGCCATGCTTGCGGACGAGGAACCCGACGCCGCCTCCGGTCGTGATCCCGCCGATCCCGACGGAGCCGGTGTCCCCGAAACCGGTGGCCAGCCCGTGCTCACCCACCGCGGTGGTGTACCCGCCCGCGGTCAGCCCGCCCTGGGCCCACGCGGTCCGGCCCTCGACATCGATCTCCAGCGCGTTCAGGTCTCTGAGGTCGAGCACGATGCCGCCCTCGGAGACACTGTGGCCGGCGTTGCTGTGGCCGCCGCCCCGGACGGCCAGTTCTATCCCGCTCTCGCGGGCGAACGTGATGACGCGCGCGACGTCGGCGGCGTCGGCCGCCCGCACGATGGCCGCCGGCCGGCGGTCGAATCCGCCGTAGTAGACGGCCCGCGCCTGGTCGTACCCCTCGTCATCCGGCTCGATCACCCTACCGCTGATGGTGTCACGAAGGCTTGAAATCGTGACAGGGGAGACATTTACATGCATAAGGGAACTCCTTCGCGGCTGTCTTGGCCTGCCGCTCGTCGCTGACAGAGAATGCCGTGCTCATGTTCCCGCGATGACGGAGTCATCAATCAGGGATTCAACTCTATGAATGATTCCGTGTGGAGAATCGGCTTTCAACCCGAATAGGGGTAGGGGTGGGGTCGTCAAACCGCCGCGCCCTGTCAGGCTGGGAGGCTGGCCACCTGGCGGCGCACACGGGCGATCCCCCATGCCTTTTTCGACACGCTTTGTCCGAAAAGAGGTCTTTTCACGGCGGTCGCCGCGGCGCGCGGTTCCCGGCGCACGCTGGGAGATGCGCCCTCGCCCGCGCGGCGACATGCTGGGCCGTGGGCCCGACGACATCCGTTTCACGAGCGGCCGACAGCGGCCGGTGAAGAAAGGTGGAGGCACCGGTGACCGAATGCCGAATCTGCGGCGGTGTGGTCGAGGAGTTCCTGGATCTCGGACGCCAGCCGCTCTCCGACGCTTTCCCGCGCCCGGACGACGTCGACGGTGAGTTCTTCTACAGGCTCGCCGTCGGACACTGCGTGGACTGCACGATGGTCCAGTTGATGGAGGAGGTTCCGCGCGAGCGGATGTTCCACGAGGACTACCCGTACCACTCGTCCGGCTCTTCGGTGATGCGGGAGCACTTCACCCGGACCGCGCTGAACTTCATCGAGACCGAGCTCACCAGCGAGGACCCGTTCTTCGTCGAGATCGGCTGTAACGACGGGGTCCTGCTGCGGACGATCGCCGAGTCCGGGATCCGCCACCTGGGATTCGAGCCCTCCGTGGGCGTGGCGAACGTCGCCCGGGAGCGGGGTGTGCGCGTACGTACCGACTTCTTCGAGGAGTCGACCGCCGCCGCCGTCCGCGAGTCCGACGGGCCGGCCGACGCGATCTTCTCGGCCAACACCATCTGCCATATTCCGTACCTGGACTCGCTCCTCCGCGGTGTGGACGCGCTGCTCACCCCCACCGGCATCTTCGTCTTCGAGGACCCCTATCTGGGGGACATCGTGAAGAAGACGTCCTTCGTCGTCGTGGACGACCACGCCCGGTATCTCCCGCACCGCGTCCAGAGTCAGCGGGTGTACGGGGAACGGCACGTACGAGGGGTGTACGGGGAACGG
>NZ_JBEZFH010000371.1:0-3402 GCF_040649355.1 Sphaerisporangium sp. NPDC049002
GCGGGGTTGGCGGGTTCGGGGGCGATGGCGTCGGTGTGGGCTGACGCGGGTTCGGTGTCGGGGTGGTTGGGCCGGTGGGAGGGCCGGTTGTGGGTCGCGACGGTGAACGGCCCGAGCAGTACGACGGTGTCGGGTACCGCGGAGGCGGTGAGGGAGTTTTTGGCGGTGTGCGCGGAGCGGGGGGTTCGCGCGCAGGCGGTGGATGTGGATTACGCCTCGCATTCTCCGCTGGTCGAGGGCTTGCGGGAGACGATCGTGCAGGCTCTGGCGGGGATTACCCCGCGGGAGGCCGAGGTGCCGTTCTATTCGACGGTGGAGGGTGAGCCGTTCGGGGTGCCGTTGGACACCTGCGGCTTGGACGCGGGGTACTGGTATCGGAACCTGCGGAGCACGGTGCGGTTCGATGAGACGGTGGCGAGCCTGCTCGATCAGGATCACCGGGTGTTCGTCGAGGTGAGTCCGCATCCGATTCTGGTTCCGGCGTTCCAGCCGCGGGTGGAAGCGCATGACGCTCCCGCGGTGGCCGTGGGAAGCCTGCGTAAGGACCGCCCGGAGGTGGCGGCGCTGGGCACCGCGCTGGCGACGTTGCACGTCCACGGACTCAGCCCCGACTGGGAGGCGTTGTATCCCGACCCGCCGGTCACCAAGCGACCCGAACTACCGACCTACCCCTTCCAGCACCAGCAGTACTGGCTCACCCCGACGAAGAGTACGACCGCCGTCCCGTCGCACGATCTCGAATTCTGGCGTGCCGTGGAGAACGACGATCCGGGGGAGGTGGCCTCCCTGTTGAAAATCGTGGACGACGATCGGATCGCCTCCCTGAAACCCCTGATCAAGGACCTCGCGGACTGGCGTCTCGGGAAACAGGATCACACGGCCGCGGATTGGCATTACCAGCTCACGTGGCAGCGGCTGGATCGGGAAGTGCCGCGACTGTCCGGTACCTGGCTGGTCGTCACAGCGCCAGAACAAGCCGATCTGGCCCAGGTCTCGGCGACTTCCCGCGCGATGACCGAGCATGGGGCGACGGTCGTCACCCTCGTGGTCGCCGACACCGTCTCCCGGGAGGACCTGACTCAACACGTTCAGGACGTGGTCAGGTCGCTCCCTTCGTCGACCGCCGACTCGGGCACCAGCGGCCGGTCTGACGGAGGCAGGTCGTCCGCGCTGGCGGGAGTCGTCTCCTGGCTGGCCCTGGACCGGCGCACTCATCCGGCGTTCCCCCATCTGCCGGGAGGTGTGATCGGCAATCTCAAACTCGTCCAGGCCCTGGAGGGGCTCGACGTCCCCCTGTGGGTCCTGACGCAGAACGCGGTGGTCACCGATCCTGATCAACCGCTGGACGACCCGATCCACGCCCTCTCCTGGGGCCTGCACCTTGTGGCACGCCAGGAGAACCCGCACGGCTGGGGAGGGCTGATCGACCTGGCCGAGCACGTCGGAGATGAGGTCGGCACCCAGATCTGCCAGGCCCTTGGTGGCGCCGTCGACGACGAATTCGCCGTCCGGTCGAGAGGCCTGCTGCGCCGCCGGCTGACTCGTAGTGCCGTGTCCCGATCCTCCGCGTACGCCTGGCCGTCCGACGGTACGGTGCTCATCACCGGCGGCACCGGGGAAGTAGGGAAATCGCTAACCAAGAGGATCGTGCACAACGGCGCCAGACACTTGCTCCTGCTGAGCCGCAGTGGGCCGGAAGCGCCGGGCACCGCGCAGTTGGTCGAGGATGTGCGTGCACTGGGCGCGGAGATCCAGATCGTCGCCTGCGACATCGCTGATCGTTCCGCTCTGGCGGAGGTACTCGCCGACATCGACCCCAGTCGGCCGCTGCGGACGGTCATCCACATGGCCGGTACGTTCGACGGCGCCTCGCTGTCCGACCTCACAGAAGAACGCCTGGAGAACGCTCTGCGCTCGAAGGTCGACGGCGCGCTCAACCTGCATGAGCTGACGAAATCCCTTGATCTCTCAGAGTTCATCCTGTTCTCGTCGACGGCCGTCCTCCTGGGAGGAAAGGGGTTCGCGAGTTACGCCGCGGCGAACGCCTTCCTGGATTACCTGGCACATCAGCGGCGTGCTGAAGGGCTTCCCGCCCACTCGATCGCCTGGGGGATCTGGGAGGGCAGGGACCACACATTCCCTCATCACGGCCTGAGAAGAATGCGGACGCAGCGGGCTCTGTCCGGGCTTGAGGAGGTGCTGACCGAGGACCGGCCGAACGCTGTCGTCGCCAGCTTCGACTGGGGGAACTTCTATCCGCTCTACACCGCCTATCGTCCGTGCTCCGTGTTCGATGAGATCCCGGAAGTCGCGCGAATCCGCCAGGCTCCTGTCCTCTCGTCCGGATCTGGATCCGGATCCGGCGACGCTTTGGCGGCGCTATTGGCGGAGCTTCCCCCGGAGCGACAGCGCCCCCATCTCCTGCACGTCGTCCAAACCACCGTCGCCACCGTGCTCGGTCACAGTGACTCCGACGGAATTCCGCTCGAACACTCCTTCAAGGATCTCGGCCTGGACTCTCTGACCGCTCTCGAACTTCGTAAGCACCTCAAGCAGGTCACCAGCCTGGAGCTGCCGGCCACCCTCATCTACGACTATCCGACCTCGCAGGCCCTCGCCGCCTACATTCACCAGGAGCTCTGCCCGGACGAGAGCGGCAAGGACGCCGGCCCGATCCTCTCGCTTCTGCGGCAGGCGATGTCACTCGACAAGCCTGAGCACGGGGCTGATCTGCTGCTGACCGCGTCGCGGCTCCGCCCGTCATTCGACGATCTCTCCGCCGTGGCGCGACCACCGCTCTCGGCTTCCCTGTCGCAGGGGCCTGTGCGGCCGGCGCTGGTGTGCCTCTCGTCGGCGGAGTCCGAATATCTCAAATTCGCGAGAGCGCTCGAAGGAATTCGCGACGTCTCCGCGATCACCCTGCCCGGGTTCTCCGGCGGTGAACTTCCCGCGAACGTGACGGTCATGGCCGAAAGTGTGATCAAGGCACTTCCGGAGTCCCTCCACGGGGAGCCGGTCGTACTGGTCGGCAACTCACTGACGTGTCTTCCGGTGTGCGCGACGGCACTCGCACTGGAACAACTGAACTCGCCACTCGCGGGTGTCGTGCTGATCGATCCCATTGGGAACGCCGCGAACGGACGCCGGGACGAACTTTCCCTCCTTCTGCGGAGACTGGCGGGCATGCAGGGGCCCGACGTCCCTTCCGACGAGCGACTGACCGCGACCGCCTGGTACAGCGAGCTCTTCCACCGCTGGGAACCCACGGAGATCGAAACCCCGATCCTCCTTGTCCAGCCAGGCCACGCACAACCTGTCTTGCGGTGCATGATCCCCACGCCGACGAGGTCGACGGCCTTCCCCGCCGCTTCGACGACAGACACGAACTCCACGAACGTCTCC
>NZ_JBEZFH010000372.1:0-2041 GCF_040649355.1 Sphaerisporangium sp. NPDC049002
ATCAAATATTTGTCCGGCGGTGTCCTACTCTCCCACACCGTCCCCGGTGCAGTACCATCGGCGCTGGAAAGCTTAACTTCCGGGTTCGGAATGTAACCGGGTGTTTCCCTTCCGCTATGACCGCCGTAACCCCTTGAAACACACAACCAGGGTCACCCCAGCTTGTTGTTTCTGAGTTACATAGTGGACGCGAGCAAAACGCTTTGTGGTCAAGTCCTCGGCCTATTAGTACCGGTCAGCTCCACACCTCACGATGCTTCCACCTCCGGCCTATCAACCCAGTCGTCTCCTGGGAGCCTTACCCTGTTTCCAGGTGGGAGACCTCATCTCAAGGCAGGCTTCCCGCTTAGATGCTTTCAGCGGTTATCCCTCCCGAACGTAGCCAACCAGCCGTGCTCTTGGCAGAACAACTGGCACACCAGAGGTTCGTCCGTCCCGGTCCTCTCGTACTAGGGACAGCCCCTTTCAAGTCTCCTGCGCGCGCAGCGGATAGGGACCGAACTGTCTCGCGACGTTCTAAACCCAGCTCGCGTACCGCTTTAATGGGCGAACAGCCCAACCCTTGGGACCTACTCCAGCCCCAGGATGCGACGAGCCGACATCGAGGTGCCAAACCATCCCGTCGATATGGACTCTTGGGGAAGATCAGCCTGTTATCCCCGGGGTACCTTTTAGCCGTTGAGCGACGGCGCTTCCACATGCCACCGCCGGATCACTAGTCCCAGCTTTCGCTCCTGCTCGACCTGTCGGTCTCACAGTCAAGCCCCCTTGTGCACTTACACTCAACACCTGATTGCCAACCAGGCTGAGGGAACCTTTGGGCGCCTCCGTTACCCTTTAGGAGGCAACCGCCCCAGTTAAACTACCCACCAGACACTGTCCCCCACCCGGATACACGGGCGCGGGTTAGACATCCAAAACGACCAGAGTGGTATTTCACCAATGACTCCACCCGAACTAGCGTCCAAGCTTCACCGTCTCCCACCTATCCTACACAAGCCGTCCCAAACACCAATGTCAAGCTGTAGTGAAGGTCCCGGGGTCTTTCCGTCCTGCTGCGCGTAACGAGCATCTTTACTCGTAGTGCAATTTCGCCGGGTCTGTGGTTGAGACAGCGGGGAAGTCGTTACGCCATTCGTGCAGGTCGGAACTTACCCGACAAGGAATTTCGCTACCTTAGGATGGTTATAGTTACCACCGCCGTTTACCGGCGCTTAAGTTCTCAGCTTCGCACACCCGAAGGCGCACTAACCGGTCCCCTTAACGTTCCGGCACCGGGCAGGCGTCAGTCCGTATACATCGTCTTACGACTTCGCACGGACCTGTGTTTTTAGTAAACAGTCGCTTCCCCCTGGCCACTGCGACCCCCACCAGCTCCGAGTGCAAGACTCATCACCAGCAAGGGTCCCCCTTCTCCCGAAGTTACGGGGGCAATTTGCCGAGTTCCTTAACCACAGTTCACCCGATCGCCTTGGTATTCTCTACCTGACCACCTGAGTCGGTTTAGGGTACGGGCCGCCGGCACACTCACTAGAGGCTTTTCTCGGCAGCATGGGATCACCCACTTCACCACAATCGGCTCGGCATCACATCTCACCCTACATGCGGCACGGATTTACCTATGCCACGGGCTACATGCTTACCCCAGGAACAACCATCGCCTGGGATGGGCTACCCTCCTGCGTCACCCCATCGCTTACCTACTACCAGATCAGGCCAGGCGTTCAGCCTCACCAAGTCCCGAAGGACAACAGGGGCTTAAGGACCCTTAGTATCACTGGATTCGATATGGGCGCGTGCTAGCGGGTACGGGAATATCAACCCGTTGTCCATCGACTACGCCTGTCGGCCTCGCCTTAGGTCCCGACTTACCCTGGGCGGATTAGCCTAGCCCAGGAACCCTTGGTCATCCGGCGCAGAAGTTTCTCACTTCTGATTCGCTACTCATGCCTGCATTCTCACTCGCACGGCCTCCACAACTCGATCACTCGGCTGCTTCCCCGGCCGCACGACGCTCCCCTACCCATCCACACACCTAGAC
>NZ_JBEZFH010000372.1:2138-3399 GCF_040649355.1 Sphaerisporangium sp. NPDC049002
GGTGGCTGCTTCTAAGCCAACCTCCTGGTTGTCACTGCGACTCCACATCCTTTCCCACTTAGCACACGCTTAGGGGCCTTAGTCGGTGGTCTGGGCTGTTTCCCTCTCGACTACGGAGCTTATCCCCCGCAGTCTCACTGCCACGCTCTCACTTACCGGCATTCGGAGTTTGGCTGACGTCAGTAACCCGGTAAGGCCCATCAGCCATCCAGTGCTCTACCTCCGGCAAGAAACACGTGACGCTGCACCTAAATGCATTTCGGGGAGAACCAGCTATCACGGAGTTTGATTGGCCTTTCACCCCTACACACAGGTCATCCCCCAGGTTTTCAACCCTGGTGGGTTCGGTCCTCCACACGGTCTTACCCGCGCTTCAACCTGCCCATGCGTAGATCACTCCGCTTCGGGTCTACAGCATGCGACTCAAACGCCCTATTCAGACTCGCTTTCGCTACGGCTCCCCCACACGGGTTAACCTCGCCACACACCATAACTCGCAGGCTCATTCTTCAAAAGGCACGCAGTCACAT
This sequence comes from Sphaerisporangium sp. NPDC049002, assembly GCF_040649355.1. Taxonomy (NCBI): domain Bacteria; kingdom Bacillati; phylum Actinomycetota; class Actinomycetes; order Streptosporangiales; family Streptosporangiaceae; genus Sphaerisporangium; species Sphaerisporangium sp. NPDC049002. The sequence continues at coordinate 2,669 of NZ_JBEZFH010000372.1, forward strand.
CACAAACAAGGCAAGCCTCGTCTAAGCTCCTACGGCTTGTAGGCACACGGTTTCAGGTACTATTTCACGACCCCTCACCGGGGCGCTTTTCACCTTTCCCTCACGGTACTTGTTCACTATCGGTCATCAGGGAGTATTTAGGCTTACCAGGTGGTCCTGGCAGATTCACACAGGATTCCTCGAGCCCCGTGCTACTTGGGATCCCCTCAAACAGTCCGACCAGTTTCGCCTACCCGACTCTCACGGTCTACGGCGCAACTTCCCAGAAGCTTCGACTACCAGCCGGATTTATCACTGCTTGGAGGAACGGCAGCTCCTCCCAGAGGGTCCCACAACCCCACACACGCAACACCTGCCGGCTATCACACGCGCATGGTTTAGCCTCATCCGCTTTCGCTCACCACTACTCACGGAATCACTATTGTTTTCTCTTCCTACGGGTACTGAGATGTTTCACTTCCCCGCGTTACCACCAACCGCCCTATACATTCAGACGGCGGCAACACCACATGACTGGTGCTAGGTTTCCCCATTCGGACATCCCCGGATCAACGTCTGGTTGGCGACTCCCCGAGGCTTAACGCAGCCTCCCACGTCCTTCATCGGCTCCTGATGCCAAGGCATCCACCGTGTGCCCTAAAAAACTTGGCCACAAAGATGCTCGCGTCCACTATGCAATTCACAAACAACAAACAGGCCACCAACCCCACCCACCACCAGACACCCACACC
>NZ_JBEZFH010000373.1:0-3388 GCF_040649355.1 Sphaerisporangium sp. NPDC049002
GCTGGATCACGGCCGCGAGGTAGGCGCCCTGCGAAACGGTCAGCTTGCTGACGTCCTTGCTGAAGTACGCCTGCGCGGCGGCCTGGATGCCGTGGCCGGAGGTGCGGCGGCCAGGTGACATAAAGCACACTGCGGACATCCGGCATCGGTGGTTTAAGGGAGTCGGCCGGGTGGGTAGACCCGCAGGACCCACTTCACACGGCCGGGGAAGATCTGTGCTCTCCCCAGGCTGGACGTGGCACGACTGCTCCTTCGCCCCTCGAGAAAGAAGGTGAGATGGGCGAGTTCACCACCACGATCGAAAATCGGCTCGACCAGGCCTACAAGGGTCTCCAGGAGGCTCGCACGAGTGGCGACGACTTCCTCGCCGACACTCTTTGCGCGGAGATAGAGGATCTACGCCGGATCGCCGTCGACAACGGTGTCTCCATCCAGCACTGCTGATCCTCCTCGAACGACATAGGGGCCTGCCCGTCCACCGGGTAGGCCCCTCGTCATGTCCGCCCCGGGGCGCCGGGGTCGCGCCATGGGCCGCAGGAGGCCCTAGGCGTCACGCTCCGGGTCCAGAGGCGCCAGGAGGTCCTGGAGTTCCTCGAACAGACCCGGCGCCGCGCACACCGTCATGGCGGGGTTGTACGGCCGGCCGCGCAGCCCGCCGATCATCGCCCCCGCCTCCACGGCGATCAGGCCGCCCGCGGCGAAGTCCCAGTACTGCGGGCCCCGCTCGTAGTAGCCGTCCACCCGCCCGGCCGCGACCGAGCACAGGTCGGACGCGCAGGACCCGCCCCTGCGGATGTCGCGCACCCTCGGCAGCACGTGGGTGAGCACCTCCGCCTGCACGGCCCGCCGTCCGGGCTGGTAGCCGAAGCCGGTGGCGACCAGGGCCTGGGACAGGGGCACCGCCGCGTTGCAGCGCAGCGGCAGGGCGGGGAGGCCCTCCCGGAGGAGCTCCGCGCCGCCGCCCTTGCCCGCGGCGAACAGCTCGCCACGGGGCACCACGTTGACCACCCCCGCGACCACCTCGCCGTCGACCTCCACGGCGATGCTCACCGCCCAGTCGGGCAGGCCGTACATGAAGTTGACGGTCCCGTCGATGGGGTCGACGATCCAGCGGACGCGCCCCTCTCCGGTCACCTCGCCTCCGGTCTCGCCGCCCTCCTCGCCGAGGATCGCGTCGCCGGGCCTCGCGGCCCTGATCCGGTCCCTGATCAGCTCCTCGGAGGCCCGGTCCAGCGCGGTGACCACGTCGGTCATGCTGGACTTGGTCTCCACCGCCTCCGGGCGTGCCGGGCGCTTGGCGGTCAGCATGTCCCCCGCCTCGCGGGCGATGGCGACCGCCAGGTCCAGGAAGTCGGTCATGCGAGCGACTCCGGGCGCTTCCACTCCTCGCCGAGCACGTGCTGGGCCAGGAACGCCAGCACCGTCTCGTACCAGGCGATCACGTTGCCCGGCTTGAGGATCCAGTGGTTCTCGTCCGGGAAGTACAGGAACTTCGACTCGACGGACGATCTGCGCAGGTCCCACCAGAGCCGCAGGGCCTCGCCGATCGGCACGCGGTAGTCCTTGTCGCCGTGGATGACGAGCATCGGCGTGCTGATCTCGCCGAGCGAGTGGTGGGGCGACAGCCGCCGATAGCGCTCGGACCCGGGCTCTCCGAACTCGCGCTGCCAGTACAGCGAGAAGTCGGTGGTCCCGGCGAACTGGTCGAGGTTCCACAGGGACGCGTGCGTGACCACCGCCCGGAACCGGTCGGTGTGCCCGGCGACCCAGTTGGCCATGTAACCGCCGAACGAGCCGCCCATGACGCCGGTGCGCTCGGCGTCGATGTCGGGCCGGGCGACGCACGCGTCGGTGATCGCCATCAGGTCGGCGTGGGTGCGCGGGCCCCAGTCGCCCCAGCCGCGCTGGATCATCTCCTGCCCGTAGCCGGTGGACAGGCACGGGTCCGGCATCAGGACGGCGTAGCCGTGCTCGGCCATGATCCAGGGGTTCCACCGCCACGACCAGTCGTTCCAGCTCGCCAGCGGCCCGCCGTGGATCCACAGCAGCAGCGGGGCGGGACTGCCCGCCGAGGCGCCGGGGGGAAGGACGAGCCAGCCCCTGACCTCCACGCCGTCGTCGGCGACGGCGGACACCTCGGTGAACGTGCCGGGGATCTCGACCGCGGGCACCGGTGAGGACAGCTCGGTGACCTCGCCGCCTTCCAGGGCGATCCGCACCGGGGCGGCGGGGCCCGCCACGGAGCTGCGCAGCGCGTACAGGTAGCGGCCGTCGGGCGAGGGGCACGGTTCGAGGAACGCCTCGTCGCCCGGCGTCAGCCGTACCTGGTCGCCCGTGAGGCCGACCTGGAAGATCGGGCGGCGGCCCCGGTCGTCGGCCACGACGTACACCGACCGCGAGTCGGGCGCCCACACGGTCGCCGACGGGGCGAGGCCGGTGGTGAGCGCGGACCCCTCTCCGGTGGCGAGGTCGGCGATCCACAGCGAGAACTCGACGGCCCGTTCCTCGGTGGCGTGCCGCTCACGCCGGCAGGCGACCTTGCTCCCGTCCGGGGAGATCTCCACCGGGCCCGAGAAGTCGTGACCGGCGGCGGTGGCGACGACGCGCCGCTCCCCCGTCGCGACGTCGATCGCCACCAGGTCCGTACGCGACAGCCCCCCGGGCAGCGACACCTTCCAGGTGGTGACGACCGCCGAGCCGTCGGGGGTGACCGCGAACTCCGCCTCGGTCAACGCCCCTTCGGGCTCGGGGGTCAGGTCGCGGGGCTCGGCGAGTCCGGGGAGCGCGGCGGCGAACAGCCGCGTCCGGCCGGGACCGAGATCGTGGTCCCAGTAGCGGACCGGATAGCCCTCGTGGAGGATCGCGCTGGTCCCGGTCTCCTTCCTCGCCTTGCGCCGGTCCGCCTCGGTGGTCTCGTCGCCGGGGAGCACGTCGGCGCCGAAGACCACCGTGCCGCCGCCCACGTCGAACCCGCCGATGCCTCCGGGTCTGCCGGCCAGCCTGCGGGCCTCACCGCCCCCGGCCGGGAGCGCCCACAGCGCGGGGACCTCGTCCTCGGGCTGGTCCTTCACCGTCGGGTCGGGGCGCCGCGACACGAACAGCAGGTCGCCGTCCGGGGCGAAACGCGCTCCGGTCTCCCCCTTGGCCGAGCGGGTCAGGCGGCGCGGCTCGCCTCCGGGCTCGGTGGGCACCTCCCAGATCGAGGTGCCGTACGACTTCCCGTCGGGGTTGAGCGACTGGACGACGGAGACCAATCGGGACCCGTCCGGAGAGAGCAGCAACGACAACAGGCGCGCCGCCGAGCTCCACGCCGGGCACCGAGTCGAACATGCCCATCTCGCGCGCCCAGCCGACCGCGTGGCCTCGCGCGCCGTCGATGTGCGGGCTG
>NZ_JBEZFH010000374.1:0-3367 GCF_040649355.1 Sphaerisporangium sp. NPDC049002
TCGGGCGACTGCGCGCCGATGGACACCGACACGCCACACGAGGCGCCGTCGAAGCCCTTGTGGGAGGCGTCGTAGCCGATCTCAAGGATCTTCTCCCGGATGAGGCCGGGGATGTCGACGTACGTCTCCGTCGTCACCTCTCCGGCGACGTGCACCTGACCGGTGGTGATCATCGTCTCTACGGCCACGCGGCTCTTGGGGTCGCCCTTGAGCATGGCGTCCAGGATGGCGTCGCTGATCTGGTCGGCGATCTTGTCGGGGTGACCCTCGGTGACCGACTCGGACGTGAACAGGCGGCGGGACATCTTCACTCCTCGGATTCATGGGCGCGGGCTCTCGGCCCGGCGTACTGGGGAGCTTCAACTCGGAAGCGATTGTCGGCGGCCACGCTCACCGATCGGCCGGCGTCGAAGCGCCTGCCTCGCGATGAGGTGTACGCGGGAATTCCGCCTGGAGCGCCTGCACCGGAGCGGGGGCGGTCACCCACCTCCGGCCGCCTGGACGAGGTCGCCGCCGCCGATTCCGGAGCGAACGCCGACCTGCTTTGAATAAGTGGTGCCTTCGATCGCGCGGGCGAATCGGCGACCATGCCGCCGATCGCCTTTACGACAAACGTGTCCGTCCTGATGACGTTCATCTTTGCGATTTCTCCGACGATGCCCTTCCGCACGCGCATGACACTCCCGGGCCTGGCGGGGCGAAATGCCTCCACCGATTCGTCGGTCATGTCCCTCCTCTGGGTCGGCGTCGTCGAACTCCTGGTCACGGCCCTGCTCCCCCGTCGGCCGCTCCTCGCGCGTGCAAAGCAAGAGCCATCGTGCGAGTGGCGCTCGCGCGATGGCCCTTGCCCGCGTGGGGACTTACTGCGAAGGAAACCACCGACCAGAGACACCACCTCATCATGCGGCTAAAAATCCGTTCCAAGCTCGATTGATTCGATGCTAGACGGGCGCCGAACCCCGCTGAAACCCCTGCGGAACCCCTACAGCCCGGGGCGGGCGGATAACGCGGTTATCGCGCCGGGATGAGAATCGTCTGACAACCGTTGGCCGCCGAACCGCGGCCCGAATACGGGGCAGGACGCGTGCCGCCCATTCCGTGGAATTCCCCCGACTCCCGGTGGCGCGGGGACGGGTCCGGGGACCCCCACACGAAGATCGTGGAGCACCAGGGGGGCCCGGGCCCTCGCCGGTCCACCCGTCCCCTCATGCTCATGGCCCCTCGCTGCGGGCCGGAGCGGGCTTCCCGCCGGCTAATAGCCCATGCGGCACCGTAGGGGGATCATTTCTCACACATAACGGGCTTCACAGATGAACTTTTCGGTATGTAAATACCCGTCTGGTTCCTGTAGCCACTTAGTTGTACGATATGGGCATTAGCGGTAGGGGTTCAAGGAGGATGAGCGGTACCACCTGGCTCCACTGCACGTCGCAGCAGGCGATTCGCCACCAACGGCCCCAAAGCCCGGCCCGCCTGGGGGCGCGTACCTGATACTTGTCTCAGGAGGGCTGAGAGCGCGAAGACTTCCGGATGTGTCCGCGGGTTTTCTGGCAAGGAGTCAACAGGTGGAGTTCCGGATCCTGGGACCGCTTGAAGTGATCGCAGGCAGTGACCGCCTGGACATCGGGGGGGCGCGGCAGCGAATCACCCTCGCCAACCTCCTGCTCGACGCCAACCGGCTGGTCACCGTCGACCGGCTCGCCGAGGCCATCTACGGCGAGGACCTGCCTCCCACCGCGCGCGCCCAGGTCCAGATCTGCATCTCCTCGCTGCGACGGCTGTTCGCCGCGCACGAAGGCGCGGACATCATCTCCACCCACCCCCGTGGCTACATCATCCGCGTCGAAGAGGGCCGCCTCGACGCTCAGCGGTTCGAGGCCCTGACCGGCGAGGCGCGCCGCGCGCGCAACGCCGGCGACCTCGACGAGGCGGTGAGAAGCTACCGCGACGCCCTCAAGCTGTGGCAGGGCGAGGAGGCCCTGCAGGGCATCGAGAGCAGGCCGGTGCAGTCGGCGGCGGGCAGGCTCACCGAAGAGCGGATAACCACCAACGAGGACTGCATCCAGCTTGAGCTCGACCTCGGCAGGCACCAGGAGCTGATCGGCGAGCTGACCCGCCTCATCGAGCAGTATCCCCTGCGCGAGCGGCTGCGCGGCCTGCTGATGCTGGCGCTCTACCGCTCGGGCCGCAGGGCCGAGGCGCTCCAGGTGTACCGGCTCGCCAGGGAGACCATGATCGAGGAGCTGGGCATCGAGCCCAACGAGCAGCTCCAGCGCCTCGAACAGGCCATCCTGACCGCCGACGAGAGTCTCGACATCCCGGTCAAGGCGACCATAATCCCGGTCGAGCCGCCGGCCGCCGCGCCCGTCGTCCCCGTGCCGTTCCTGCTCCCGAGCGCGATCGCCGACTTCACCGGCCGCGCCAAGCAGATCGACGCCATCGAGAGGGAGCTGGCGCTCGCCTCGGAGGATCCCACCCGCTTCGCGGTGCCGATCATCATCGTCGCGGGCAAGGGCGGCATCGGCAAGACCACCGTCGCCGTGCACGCCGCGCACATGGTGGCCGAGCGCTTCCCCGACGGCCAGCTGTTCGCCGACCTGCACGGCGGAGCCTCCCGGCAGGTCAGCCCCATGCACGTGCTCGAACGGTTTCTGCGCGCGCTCGGCGTGCCGGGCAACGCCATGCCCGACGGGCTCGAAGAGCGCGCCGAGATGTACCGCGCGCTGCTCGCCGACCGCAGGACCCTGGTCGTCCTGGACGACGCGGCCACCGAGAGCCAGGTCCTGCCGCTGCTCCCGGGCACCCGCATGTCCGCCGTGCTCATCACGAGCCGCAGCCGCCTGGGCGGGCTGGCCGGGGCCATCCACGTCGACATGGACATCTTCGACGCCGACCAGTCGATGGAGCTTCTCGCGCGCATCGCGGGCACCGCGCGCGTGCGCTCCGAGGCCGAGTCGGCCAAGGCGCTGGCCGAGCTGTGCGGGCAGCTGCCGCTGGCGCTCCGCATCGCCGGCGCCCGGCTTTCCGCCCGTCCCCACTGGAGCATCGAGCAGCTGGTCAGCCGCCTGGAGGACGAGACCCGCAGGCTCGACGAGCTGAACCACGGCGACATGGGGATCAGGGCGAGCATCTCCCTCACCTATGAGAGCGTCGGCGAGGAGGCCAGGCGGCTGTTCAGGCGGCTGGCGATCCTGGACACCGGCCTGTTCTCGGTGTGGATCGGGGCCGCGCTGCTCGGTGTCCCCTTCGCCGACGCCGCGGACCTGTTCGACGAGCTGGCCGACGCCCAGCTGATCGAGACCGCAGGCGGGTACGGCGTGCACAGCCTGTACCGCTTCCACGACCTCATCCGCGAGTTCGCCCGCGA
>NZ_JBEZFH010000375.1:0-3360 GCF_040649355.1 Sphaerisporangium sp. NPDC049002
CAGCGCGCCGGGGTCGCCCGGGACGCGCGACAGGGCCGGATCGTGCAGTCCGCTCGTGATCTCGTGCGAGGTCATGCCGTGACGGCGGCCCGGCCTGACCAGCTCGTCCTGCTCGAGGCAGTCCAGTGCCAGCTCCTGGGTGAAGCGGCCGAACGGGACCGTGAAGTAGCGTGCGGGGCGACCCATCCGCGTGGTGAACAGCGCGTGGGAGCGCTTGATCTCCTCATCCAGCGCGTCGCGGGATAGTGCCTGCAGGTTGTCGTGGGTGAGGGTGTGGTTGGCCACCATGACCAGCGGGTCGTCGGCCAGGTGCCGGAGCTGCTGCCAGGACAGGTAGCCGCGCTGGTCGAAGGCATGAAGCGCCTGGCAACCGCCTACCCGAACACTCCCATTGCCGTCTGCTTGTCCGGCGGCGCCGACAGCTCCTTGATCGCCGCCTACGCCGTGCGGTACTTCCCGCACGCCGTGACCGCCTACACCTATTCCTTCATCGGCAACGGCACCAGCCGCAGCGACGACGCCGTCACCGCCCAGCAGGTCGCCCAGCACCTGGGACTACCGATGCGACTGGTGGGCGCCGACACCGACACGATCTTCCAGTCGCTTTCACGCGCCCTCACCCACGGTCAGGACTGGCGGGATTCAACGTCCATGCCGCCATCGTCAACGACGTGCTCGCCAGCGCCATCGCCACAGACCACCCCACCGGCCCCGTCCCCTCGTACTCACCGGCGACCTGATGAACGAACTCCTCGGCGACTACAGCCCTGTCCACTACGCCGGAGCCACCTACTACCAACTGCCCCAGCTCCCCCCGAGCAAGTTGCGCATCAGCCTGACCCGAGGAGTCCAAACCGGCGACCGGGAAGTCGGCGTCTTCAAGGGCCACGGTCTCGACGTCGCCCAGCCATACGGATGGGCCTCCACCCTGCTGCTCGAACTCCCCGACCCGATTCCTAAGCACACGATCATCAAGGAACTTGCGCAGGGCGCCCTGCCCGAGGAGATCTCCCGCCGACCCAAAGTCCGGGCGCAGATCGGCGACCACGATGCCCGGCAAGGCATCCTGCCCCAACTGGTGCGCGCGGGCCTCGACCACCGCCAACTCGAAGCCGCCTTCTGCCGCGCGTTCCACATCCACAATCCCGTCGACCTCCACCGGGTTGTGCGCGCCGGCATCCACCAACCGCCTCCACCTGGCCGATGAGAGGACAGCACATGCAACCTGGACAGAGCACGCAAGAGATCGCAGCCACAAAGATCGAGGACTTCGTCCGGCAGATCGGCACCATCGCTTCAGACGACCCCGGGTTCCACCGCCAAGCGGACCTGTTCGATGCCGGCTACGTGGACTCTCTTGCCCTGGTCGCCTTGACCGCCTTCATCGAAGAGACATTCCATCTGTCACTTACCGAACAGGACCTGTTTCATCCCGAGTTCACCACGATCGACGGCATGGCTCGTTTGATCACAACCCGAATCCACCGAAGCTGTACGCCGCCCCACACAGCGCTGCCCTGATCGCCCCACGGGCCGATAGTCCAGCCGTGTCGCGGCGACTGGCCCGCGCAGGCACGCACGGGTCGCCAGCCCTCCGCGGCCAGGAATCGTGACCAGACCATGGGTCTTGCTGAGGACCGCCGCGCCGCCGGGAAGCTGGGCACGGTCGCTGCCAGTCGGCCAGAAGGTGCGGGTGCCGGGCCGCGCCGGGCCTGCCGGTCCCACGCCCGGGTCTATTCGACCATCGCGCTCGCCGACGCATCCGTACGCCGCGTAGGCGTGCCCCCGAACTCGACTGCGGAGCCCCGCCGTACACCAGGAGGAAGGCGCCGATCCCGCGCGGCAGGCCCACCCCGGGCCCGAGCAGATCGCTCACAGGGGCGGTGGCGGCGAGATAGACCAGCCCGTTCACACCGGTGACGGCGGCGTCGAGGGTCAGCGCACCGGTACGGCAGGGATCCTAGGTTTGACGCCGTCCCTTGGGACGGGTGATGATCAACGCGTGTTTCCTCGCGCAGCCGTTGCCGCGGCAGGGTTGCTGGTGCTGACCCTGGTGGGAGGCTGCGGTGACTCCCCGGCCGCCGAACGCGTCTCCATCCTCCCCCGTGGTGCCGCGGCGACGCCGTTCCCGGTCCCACCCTCGTCACTACCGCCGACCCCGTCACCGTGGGGCGGGTCGGGGGGACCGTCGGCCACGATGCCGGCGCGGCCGGACCTCGCATCGTCCCTGGCGGTGCCGATGGCGACCGCCGCTCCCTTGGCCGGGACCGGGCCGCCGCGCTTCTTCGTCTCCGCGAGGGTGCCGATCGCCCGGTTTTCCGAGCGTTCCAAGACGCCGATCGGCACGCCGGTGCCGCCTTCCGTCCACGACGCCGGGACCGGGAGGTTCATAGCGGCCGTTCCGCTGCCGCCGGGGGTCGCGTCGTCGTGGAAGCTCGCGGCGGCGGCGCCGGACAACCGAACGTTCCTGCTCTCCGGGACCTGCGGGCAGGAGTCCGGTGTCCGATTCTTCCGGGTCCGTCTTGACGAGAACGGGCGGCCGGGCACACCCGAGCTGGTGCCGGAGTCCGGCGGCTGCGTGCCTGGGACGCTGCCGGTGCTCGCCCTCAGCCACGACGGAACGAGGTTCGCCTTCGCCGACACGCTGGTCGGAGGGACGATCGTTTCCGTGGTGGAGATCGCCACCGGGGCGCGACGCGATTGGTTCGCCGGGAACATACCGGTGACCGGCCTGTCCTGGGCCCCGGACGGGCGGCGGATCGCCGTGGCGGCGCACGACTGGGGCCTCGGCGTCATGGACCTCGCCGCCCCTGGGCCGGACCTGCTCGCATCCACCCGTCTCGTCAGGCCGATGAAGGGTTCTCCCCTGGAGTCGGTGGCCTACACCCCCGACGGCGATTCCCTGATCTACTCGGCCGGCCACGATATCGAGCGCATCCCCGTCGGCGGCGGGACGCCGGTGGTGCTCGCCCGGCTGTCGCCGCCGAAAAACGCGTCGCTCACCATCCGGTTCGACCTCGACGGGACCGGCCGATATCTGCTCTACACGCACGACTGGCGGCTCTATCGCGCTGACCTGCACGACGGCTCCACCCGCTCGGTGCCGATCGAGACGGGCGACCTGCCGCTCGGCGGCCAGACGCCCGACGCCGCCTGGTGAGGATCACGCTGCTGGGCGCCGTGCCTGGCGGTCCGTATGGGCTGGTGTCAGGATTCAGCGACAAAGACATGCAGCGAGTCGAGGAGTTAAGTGACCCTCTGCAGGTGTCCTGTGACAGCGAAGGCTGAGCATTGTCACCGAAGGTTGATGACCACTAGTTTCGTGCCACCGAAGGTTGAGTGACGCGTCGCCAGTCGTCA
>NZ_JBEZFH010000376.1:0-3350 GCF_040649355.1 Sphaerisporangium sp. NPDC049002
TCTGGCTCAGGGCGGCGCTCAGTCGTCGCGTGGCACCTCCGGACACCGATCGGCACCATCAGTGGCACAGCAGAACCAGCCAATGCCCGGACCGGACCGGTCGACACGGCACTGGCGGCAACGGTCCCGGCCGAGGTGGCGACAGCCACAGGCCCGGCCGGAAGGCCCGCGGGCCCGGTCACGGGGCCCGTCACGGGGCCCGTCACGGGCCCGGCGACGGCAGGCGTCCTAGAGGGCGCGACCGTCGCACAGGCGCCCATCGCTCCGGCGCCGCTGCCACCGGAGCACCTCGCTCCGCTGGACACCGCGAACGCGACGACGATATCCGTCATCGCCCCGCGAGGAGCGACCACTCTGCCCGCGGGGACGATGTGGTCCCACGTCCAGCCGGTCTGGACGAGGACCCGGACGGCGAGGCCGATCTGGACCCGCGCGGGGCTGGCCGGAATGGCCGAGCTCATCGGGGCACCGAAGGCGACGGTGACGACCGGCGCCAGGGTGGCGAGGGCGGCCAGGAGGGCGCCCTACCGGGTGCACCGGGCGGTGTGGAGGACTTCGGCGCGTCCGAACGTGCGCGTATGGGCGCCGAGGACGCCCAAGGGCAGGAACAAGGCGATCGCGTACCGCCTGGTCACCCAGCGATCCTGGCCCGTGACCCAGTTCCGCTGCCTCGACAGCCTGTGGACCAGGGAGAGCAACTGGAACCACCGTGCGCAGAACCCCTCGTCAGGGGCCTATGGCATCCCGCAGGCACTGCCGGGATACAAGATGGTCGGCATCGGGCACGACTGGCGCGTCAACCCCGCCACGCAGATCCGATGGGGACTGAAGTACATCAAGGGGCGCTACGGCTCGCCCTGCGGCGCCTGGGGTCACTTCCAGTCGCACAACTGGTACTGAGAGAGCGGAAGGGGAGTGCCCAGGGGAAGGGCGCACTCCGGCGCCCGGGGGACATCACCCCCGGGCGCTTCCCTCCTTGGATTCCTGGAGTTGCACGGCGATCGCCCTGATCAGCATGTCGAGTCCGAACTCGAACGCCTTCTCGTGGTCGCACACGCCGAGCAGCGGCGCGAGGGTGCCCACCTCGGGGAACAGCGAGGTGTCCACCTGCGGCAGCTGGACGTCCGCCTGGTGCACGGGGGCGAACGTGGGCGTCACGCCGACCTCGCGCAGCAGCGACCCGATGATGTAGGCGATGAAGGTGCGCAGGATCTGGACGGCTTCCTCGCCGTCGAAGCCGGCCTCGCGCAGCGTGGTCAGGGCGCGCTCGACGGGGAACAGCCCGGCCGGCGAATTGAGCTGGCGGCTCACCACGACCATCGTCGAGCGCGGATAGTGATGGGCGATCTGCCGGAACGCCCGTGCCTGGATGCGCACCCGTTCGGTCCACTCGGCCGAGGGGTCGTCGGTGAAGGTGATCTCGGACAGGACGGTCTCGGCGACCGCGTCGAGGAGCGCCGCCTTGTTCGGCACGTGGTTGTACAGCGACATGACGCCCACGCCCAGCTCGGCCGCGATCCGCCGCATCGAGATCGCGTCGGCGCCCTCTCGCTCGATCAGGTCGATGGCGGCTGCGACGATACGGGATCGTGTGAGGGCTGGCATGAGGTCATTCTCTCCCAGTGCATTGACGTACGTACAGCGTACGTGTCACTCTCCACGTATACGTACGGTGTACGTTCTCCCTTGGAGGCCGATGTGTCGACGCACGAGCTCTACACGATCCCCGCCGAGCTCTCCACCTGGGACGTGGAGATGGCCGGCTCCTCCCGGTTCACCTGGGAGTACGACGAAGGCCGTGACCGCATGCTCGCCCTGTACCAGAAGGGCAAGGACAAGCAGTGGGACTCGGTCAAGCGCATCGACTGGGGACTTGAGGTCGACCCCTACGACGTCCTCGGCGTGCCCGACCAGTCCATCGCCATCTACGACACCCCGTTGTGGCACAAGATGGACGAGAAGGCGCGCATGGAGGTCAGACGCCACGGCGCCGCCTGGCAGTTCTCGCAGTTCCTCCATGGCGAGCAGGGCGCGATGATCTGCTCCGCCCGCATCGTGGAGTCGGTGCCCGACCTGGACTCGAAGTTCTACGCCGCCACGCAGACGATGGACGAGGCCCGGCACGCCGAGACCTACGCCCGGTTCCTCCAGGAGAAGGTGGGCATCGCCTACCCGATCAACAAGTACCTCAAGGCCCTGCTCGACGACACGCTCAGCGACTCGCGCTGGGACATGCCCTACCTCGGCATGCAGGTGCTGATCGAGGGCCTCGCCCTGGCGGCGTTCGGAGTGATGCGCGACGTCACCACCAAGCCCCTGCCCAAGCAGATCCTCGCGTACGTCATGCAGGACGAGGCCCGGCACGTCGCCTTCGGCCGGATGGCCCTGCGCGACTACTACAAGCAACTGTCGGAGGCCGAGCTGCGCGAGCGCGAGGACTTCGTGATCGAGGGCTGCTACCTCATGCGCGACCGGCTGCGCGGGGTCGAGCAGTGGGAGACCCAGGGCTTCTCACCCGAGGAGGTGAAGCAGGCCATGAAGGCGGTCGACGAGTCGGAGTACCTCCAGCTCTTCCGCTCGCTGCTGTTCAGCCGGATCGTGCCGTGCGTGAAGGACATCGGGCTGTGGAGCGAGCGCCTGCAGAAGGCCTACGCCGACATGGGCGTGCTGGACATGGCGGGGCAGAACCTCGACGCCCTGATGCGGCAGGACGAGGACATCGCCGAGAAGCTCGACGCCGAGCGGTTCGCCGCCGAGCAGGAGGAGCGCGCGGAGGAGATCGCCGGGACCATCACGCTCGGCGGCGCCGGCTGAGAACCGCGCACGACCCAGCACGGCCCGACAGGGGTCAGGACACGGCTCACCAGGGCTCGGGCGCGGCTCAGGAGAGCGTGAGCACGAACACGATGGCGCCGGTGGAGACGGCCACCACGCCCAGCCACGCCAGCGCCGCGTCCGCCCGGACGTCCAGCGGGAGGCTCTCGCCGATCGCCCGCTGGACGCGCCGGTGCCGCACGCCGCTCCTGGCCAGCAGGACGGCGCCGCAGAGCGCGGCGAGCACGAACGACACCACGGCCAGGCCGTCTCCGGAGTGCCTCCCGGCGATGCCGGCGGCGATCAGCCCGCCGGCCCCCAGCGCGGTGGCGGTGCGCGTCCATGCCAGGGCGGTGCGCTCCATGTGCAGGCCGTCCGGCCCCTCGCGCCGCTGCGCCGCCCGCATCAGTGGGCCACGACGATGAGGACGAGCGCGAGCACGGCCACCGCCGCGACGCCGTACCCGAACAGCGGGGCCAGGGCGAGCGGCGGAAGGGGCGCCTTGCGCCGCAGCGCCCGCTGCACGTGGCGCCAGC
>NZ_JBEZFH010000377.1:0-3338 GCF_040649355.1 Sphaerisporangium sp. NPDC049002
GAAGTTCCAGGTCGCGGTACTGGCCGATCGGCTCGACGAGCTGCTCGACGAGGTGCTGCGCCGCAGCGGAGGCACCGCCCCGGTGCCCGCCATGGCCCCGGTGGAGCTCGCCGACAAGGCACCCCTCGACCTTCCGATCGACGAGGATTTCAGGGTGGGCACCATGGCCCTCGCCTGGGATCCCGACACCTCGCAGGTGGTCATCGAGGCGCAGGAGGTCTCCGCGGACGACGAGGAGGAGGAGCCCGTCATCGACGACGACCGGCCCGACTCCGCCGTCCTGCGGGTGCACATCAGCGCCGCCGCCGCCCGCGCGTTCACCCAGCGGGCGCTGGAGATCGTCGCGGCCGGACGGCCGCCGTGCCCGCTGTGCGGGCAGCCACTCGACGCGGAGGGACACATCTGCGTCCGCCTCAACGGCCACCGGGGGGACAGTACGTGAGTGCAGAGAGCGACCCCCGGCTCAGCAGCATCCCCGGTACGTCCGGACTGGACGACGTCACCGCCCTTCGCCTGCTGCGCGAGGGCACCATCGAGGTCGCCGGCAGGCTGGTCGAGGCGACCAACATGACGCTCTACTGCTCCATCCGCCTCGACGGCCTGGTCGCCGAGTGCGTCTACAAGCCGGTCAGGGGCGAGCGGCCGCTGTGGGACTTCCCGGACGGCACCCTCGCCGCGCGGGAGGTCGCCGCCTTCGAGGTGTCGGCGGCCACCGGCTGGCGCATCGTGCCGCCGAGCGTCTACCGCGACGGCCCTTTCGGCCCGGGCATGTGCCAGCTGTGGATCGACACCGATCCCGAGGCCGACCTCATGGCCCTGATCCGCAGCCGCGACCCCGTGCTGCGCCGCATGGCCATCTTCGACGCCGTGGTGAACAACGCCGACCGCAAGGGCGGCCACCTGCTGCCCCTGCCCGACGGGCACATCTACGGCGTCGACCACGGGGTCTGCTTCTCCGCAGAGGACAAGCTGCGCACCGTGCTGTGGCAGTGGCGCGGCAAGCCGCTCCCGCGCGAGGCGGTGAACGTCCTGGCCCGGCTGGAGCGCGAGATCGAGCGCGGCAGGCTGGGCCGCCGGCTGCGCGAGCTGCTGACCCTGCCGGAGGTGGAGGCCACGTGGGAACGCGTGCGCCGGCTGCTCAGCACCGGCATCCATCCGTATCCCTCCGACGACTGGCCCGCGATCCCCTGGCCGCCGATCTGACCCGCTGACCTCTCCATGCCGGAGGCGTACCCTGGGTGGGCTGTCCATCTCTACCGGCCTTGGAGGGAACGGGCGTGTGTACGGTGATCGTCGGTGTCGAGCCCGGTGCGGAGACGCCCGTGGTGCTCGCCGGAGTACGTGACGAGTTCGCGGCGCGGCCCTGGGAGCCGCCCGCGGCGCACTGGCCGGAGTTCCCCGGCCTGGTGGGCGGGCGCGACCTGTCGGCGGGCGGCACCTGGCTGGCCGTCGACCCCCTCGGCTCCCGCGTCGCCGCGCTGCTGAACGGGTGCGGCCCGCAGGCCGATCCGTCCGTACGCGGGTCCCGCGGCGACCTGCCGCTTCGAGCGGCCGCCGCCGGTGAGCTTCCCGGGGGAGACCTGTCCAGGTACGACCCCTTCCACCTGCTCGTCGCGGACCTCGACGGCGTGCGGCTCTGGAGCTGGGACGGGCGCGGCGTGACCGAGGACAAGCTCCCGGCGGGCGTGCACGTCATCGTCAACACCGGGTGGGACCGGGACGCCGCGGGTGCGCGGGCCGCCTACTTCCGGCCGCGTTTCGCCGCCGCCGGGCGTCCCTCGGCCTGGGCCACCGGCGACGGCTCACGGGACGCGCGGGAGGCACAGGAGGCATGGGGGGCCTGGCGCGGGCTCGCGTCCGGGGCGGGCCTTCCCCTCACCGATCCGAGGGCGCTGGTGGTCCGCGAGCAGTCGGCGGACGGGCGCGTGTGGGGCACGTCCTCGGTCACGCTGGTCGCCCTGGGCGCGGGCGCGCTGCGCTACGACTTCTGCCCGCGTCCGGACGACCCGGGCTCGTGGTACGAGGTCATGCGCCTGCCGGGCACCCCGTGAGCCCGGTCAGCACAGCACCCCGCCCCAGATGATCGTCACGGTCCTGTCGCCCCCGTTGGAGGTGAACCGGACCTTGGAGGTGCTGCAGTACGGCGTGCCGTACGCGGTGACGACGGCCGAGCCCCCCGCGGCGATCCGGCCCTTGGTCGAGCTGAGCACGCTGCCCTCGGTGATCGAGGCGCGCCAGTGCACGGCCGCCCCCGGCGCCTTGAGCCTGATGTTCACGTAGAGGACGTAGTCGGACTGGACCCGGACCTTTTTGGGCGTCACCGCCAGCACCGGCCTGGCGACCCGGGTCGTCGAGGCCTTCCAGCTCGGCTGGGGCTTCTCCGCCGCCTTGGAACCGCTCGCCGACGGCGAGGGCACCGGGGTCGGTTCGGGCGTGACCTCCGGCTCCGGGGTGGGCGCGAGGGCGAGGCCCAGCGTGGGGGCGAGCGCCGCCCCCGGAACCTCCCTGTTCGTGGAGCCTCCGGGCGCGGCGAACAGGGCCACGACGACGGCGGCCAGCAGGGCGAAGGCGGCCACGGCGAGGACGCGGTCGCGCCTGCGGCGGGTGAGGGCCTGCCTGTCCGGCGCCATGGCGGCGTCCGCCGGGAGCTCGCCGGGCCGCGGCGAGGGTTCCGGTCCCGCCGTCGGCTCCCGGGGCGCCGGGTCGCGGCGCGCGATCTCCGGGGGCCTCGGCCACATCGGCCGCGAGCTCAGCGGGATGGGCCCCTCGTACGACCGGGCCGGCGGGGCCGGCGGGGAGGCGGCGTACGCGGGCCACGCGGGGACGGCGGGAAGGCGAGGCGCGAGGGAAGACCCTTCGAGGTGGGCGAGCAGTTCCCGCGCGAAGGGCCGCCGGGTGGGGGCCTTTTCCAGGCAGGACTCGACGGCGCCGCGCAGCGCTCCGGACAGCGCGGCCAGATCCGGCATGCCGTTCAGGATGCGGTTGATCACCGCGGGGACCGAGTCCTGGCCGAAGGGGGCGCGCCCGGTGGCGGCGTAGACCATCGTGCCTGCCCACGCGAACATGTCGCTCTCGGGACCGGGGACCGTCCCCGCCAGGTGCTCGGGCGCGGTGAACGGCGAGGCGCCCGCGAGCCGGCCGGTCGCGGCCGGGCCGTCCAGGGCGCGCCCGACCCCGAAGTCGATCACGCGGGGCCCGTCGGGGCCCATCAGCACGCATCCGGGCCGGAAGCCGCCGTGCGCCGTGCCCGCCTCGTGGATGGCCGCGAGGGCCGCGAGGGTGGCGGCAGCCAGCTCGGCCATCTCGCTCTGAGGGCGGGGCCCCTGCCTCTCCACTAC
>NZ_JBEZFH010000378.1:0-3251 GCF_040649355.1 Sphaerisporangium sp. NPDC049002
GGGCCCTGGTGTCGGGATTGCTGGGCCCCCGCAGGTTCGTCATCCAGCAGATGCGCCTCCACAGCGACGCTGATCAGCTCCGAGGTGTACCGGGTGCCGTACTGCTTCTTCAGCTCATCCAGAATGTCGATCTGCGACTGAGAGAACTGGATCGGCCACACTGACCGGCGGATCCCCTGTTGCGCCTTGGGTCGCCGCCGCTTGCGCGCGGGGAACGTGGAGCCCTTCGGCCGTCCCCGTACCTGCCTGGCCTCCAGTAGCACGCCCAGGATCTCCTGCTCGATGGCATCGTCGAGAGCATCCATGGCGATATCGGAGTGCTCCAGCCCGCGGCTATCGCACAGCGCGCGGGCGCGCCGCACAGCCTCCGGCAGGATGTAGACGTTGATCTGCTGGGAGACCTCCTCCTCGAGGTCCTCCCCTGGGGCGTCTTCGGCGGCCACCGCCCCCTGCTCGTCCTCGCTCTCCTCTGCTTGGCGGCGGTCCTGGTCGGCGCCCTTTTCCTCGTCCTGCTCGTTCTGTGAGGAGCGAGGAGCGCCGTTCCCCGGCGGCGGGACCTCCGGCGGGTTCTTCGGCCTGTGGACCTTCACGGTCGAAAACTCCACCGCGGGGCCCTTGGCGTCGGCTTCGCCCGCGTCCGGCGCGTCCGCCTGGCCCTCAGGCTCGCCCGCCTGCGGCGGCCCTGCGTCCTTGCCTGGCTTGCGGTCGTCGGTCTTGTAGACCTCTACGGTCGGCGTCTGGGTCTCGGGCTTGTCAGGAGCCGACCCGTTCGGTGTCTGCCCGGACGGCATCTCCGGTTCGGAGGGCGGCGCCTCTTCTCCTGGCGGTGGGGCCATCAGCCCCGCGAGTGATCCGGTGCGCCGCCGGCGCCCCCCGGGGTTTTGAAAGAAGCCGGACTCGGTCATGCGGCGTGCTCCAGCTCCAGAGCCCGGGTCAGGATCTCGCGGGTGATCGCCTCCTGCTCGGCGGCGGAGGTCTCCGCCGACTCGGCCGTTACCGCCACCCCGTGCTGCCTGGCGGCGGCACGCCAATCGTCTTGAGCAGCCGCGTCCGCCAGTTCCGCCATGGCGCGCCCCCACTTGCGGCACAGCGTGGCCACGGTCTTGGCCTCGGTGACCACGGAGTTGAAGATGGGCAAGGAGATTCCGGCCTCGGCCAGCTTCTCGGCGACCTCGGTGCGGGTCCGCGCTAGCAGCCCTACCTCCTTGGACCCGATGACCTCGCCGTCCTGCTTGATGTTGCGCAGGTTGTTGCGATCGAACCTGAATAGCACCACGCCCAGGGGTGTGATGTCGGGGTTCAACTCGCGGGCCTGGGTCAAGATGTCGGCGACATCGGTCATGCCTTCCAGGCTGCCTTCATCGAAGCTGACCGGGATGACCAGGTATCGGGCGAGCACTGCGGCGATGTCCTGGAGTTCCGGCTGACCTGGCGGGCAGTCGACCACGATCCATTCGTACTGTTCGGCGATCTCGGCGATGGCCTCGGCAAGGGCCAGGCGAGGCTCCCTGCCGAAGTCGGTCTGCCTGGACGTGGCCATGATCGGGCTGACGTAGCGGAGCATCCGTCCACCGGGAACGCAGTCCATCTGCGGTCGGACATCGCGAATGATCCGCAGCTTTCCCGCACCCATCACGATGTTGACGATGGACTGGCCCGCGTCGTCTTCGTCGTGACCCTTGTATCCCAGATCGAGCCCGAGGTTGCCCTGCAGGTCAAGGTCCACGGTGAGTACCCGCTTTGTGGATCCGCTTTCCGCCAGGGCCCTGGCGATGTTGACGGCCGAGTTGGAGGTCAACGTCGTCTTCCCCGCTCCTCCCTTGCCGTTCAGGAAGATGATGACCCGCGCGAGGCGCGGCCGGATCTTCAGCGCTAATGCCCGAATGGCTTCCTTGGCGCTCGTGGTGTTCGCAGATGCCGGGGACATCGAGGTTGCCTCCTCACTGGTGGGGCGGTCAGGGCGTGACCCGGGCGCTGGTCAGACCAACGTGACGGGTGGGTCTCTTGATAGCAGCAAGGCAGGCGGGGTGCACCGGTTTTGCCTGGTGTGTCGCGACATTCACTTAGGAATTCCGGTGCAGTGCGCACCCAGGGTGGGCTGGAACCCGCAGCATTCCTCCACGCCTACCGATGGACCTATCGGCCTACAGATCGGTGCACCTACAGGACCGGCTACAGGTGCACCTACAGGTGCTGAACAGCGAAAACGCCGGACGGGGGAGCTGCCGAGCGGCTGCCGCGAGGGGGGCGCCGGCGGGAAACGTGGACCGTGGGCAAGGGGGCGGTGTAGACGTACGGGCACCACGCAGTCGACACCGAGGTGCTACATGCCCAGCATCGAATCCATCCTGAGCGACGTCGCCGACACCAGCCAGCGCCTGCTCGACGTCCTACGAGAGCAAGCCGCGCACTCACCGGTGATCGACACCAACGAGCGCCGGTACGCCGAGTGGCGCGGGGACCTGTACGTCGCCGCCCGCCACGCCTGGCCCGGCCTGCCTGCTCTGCGCACCCACCCCGACACCGCGGCCCTGCTCGTCGACATCGTGTCAGGGATGCGCAAGTCTGGAACGCTGCTGTTCCAGCGGGGCGACAGGTGGCATGTCGCCCTGGACGACCTTGGGCCAACCGGCGGTGGGCCTCGCTCACAGGCGGCTACCCTCGCCCCTATGACACATCCCACCCAGGAGTCGCAGAGAGACGTGAAGGTCTACCAGTGCCCTAAGTGCCCGCTGAAAGACACCTCCAAGCACGCGATCACGATGCATGGCACAGGACTCGGCGACAACCCGCACCCTGTCGACGACGACAGCCCGTTCCCCTGCCCCGAGTCCGAATGCGCCGCAGAGATGCCCACCAAGGAGTCTTACAAGACCCACGTCAACCGGCGGCACCGCGAGCTGTACGCCGGGAAGCGCCTGTGCACCCACTGCCTCACCTGGCACGACTCATCGGCCGCCCGCAAGCAGCACATCGCCGCAGAACATCCCGAGACCCTGGAGCCTCCAGCGTCAGCCGATCCTCAGCCCGAGGTCGCACCCCCGCCGGCTGAGGCGGACGCGAGCCCCGCACAGCTCACCGAATCCCCGCCTGCGGGGCCCGCGCCTGCTGAACCGTTGGTCAGCCCCGATCAGCAGGCACCGTCGAGCACCAGCGACCCTGTTCATCGACGAGATGCAGGACGTGCAGGCGCCCGACATCTCCGCCCTGTGCGCCGCGTGTCACGAGCTGTCGCAGAGCGGCGGCCCGCT
>NZ_JBEZFH010000379.1:0-3250 GCF_040649355.1 Sphaerisporangium sp. NPDC049002
TTGTCTCGTTTCGGATTCACCCGGGGCTCCATCGGGCCGCCCCCCCCCGCCCCTACCCCCCCCCCGCCCCGGCTCCCGCCCGGGCGGGGGCCCCCCCCCCTCGCCCAGATCACCCAGCTACAGCAGTCCGGCGACTTCGACGCGCTGTGGGGGAACATCACCCGGGCCGACCCGGACATCCTGCGCAGCAGCTACTCGACCTCGCTGGCCAACGTGTACCGGCTCCACCCCGGCGAGCTGGACACGGTGCTGGCCGAGCAGGCCGCCACCACCGATGCCACGAAGCGCCAGGCCCAGGTCAGCCAGGCCCAGCGGCTGATCGTCGAGAACGCGTACATCGTCCCGGTGGTGGAGCTGACCACCGAGCTCGGCGTCTCCAAGCGGGTCCACGACCTGGACTTCGAGGCGTCCACCCGGATCCAGTTGCACGACACCTGGAAGAGCTAGGGGCCGGATGCCGGGCGGGAGGAGCAACCGAGCATGCGTCGATATCTAGCCGGTCGCGTCGGGCAGGCGGTGGTGGTGCTGTGGGCGGCCTACACGGTCTCCTTCCTGGTGCTCGACCTCCTGCCCGGCGATCCGGTCTCGGCGATGGCGGGCGGGGCCGACCAGGCCGCCATCGACCCGGCGCAGCTTGAGGCGCTGCGCCGGGAGTACGGCTTCGACCAGCCGATCATCGTCCAGTACCTGGGCCACCTCGGCCGGGCGGTACGCGGCGACTTCGGCGACTCGGTGGCGACCGGGCGGCCGGTGATCTCGACGCTGGCCGACGCGCTGCCCTACACGCTGCGTCTGACGGCCGCCGCCCTGGTGCTGGCCGTCCTCCTCGGCGGTGCGCTGGCCCTGTACGCGACCTACACCGCCCACGGCTGGCTGCGTCAGCTGCTGGTGTCGCTGCCGGCGCTGGGCGTGTCGCTGCCCACCTTCTGGATCGGCCTGATGCTCGTCCAGCTCCTGTCGTTCCGGCTCCGGCTGCTGCCCGCGTTCGGCGACGAGGGCGCGGCCGGCCTGATCCTGCCGGCGGTCACCCTGGCCGTGCCGACCGGCGCGATGCTCGCACAGTTGCTCGCCAAGAGCCTGCTGACCACGCTCGGCGAACCCTACGTGCAGACCGCGCGGGCCAAGGGCGCCGGCCGGGTACGGGTCCACCTGCGCCACGCGTTGCGCAATGCCGCTTTGCCGGCGCTCACCATGGCCGGCGTCCTGGTCGGCAACCTGATGGCAGGCTCGGTCGTCGTCGAGACGGTCTTCTCCCGCAACGGCGTCGGCCGGGAGACCGTCAGCGCCGTGACGGTGCAGGACATCCCGGTGGTCCAGGGCGTCGTGGTCTTCGGCGCGTTGACCTTCGTGCCGGTCAACCTCGCCGTCGACCTGGTCTACCCGCTCTTCGACCCGCGGATCGTGGTCGCCGCCGCCCGGCCAAGGAGCACCGGATGAGCCAATCGCTGGCCGGCGAAGTGGTGCCGGGGACCGGGCCGGACCCGGACCGCCCGCGCCACCCGGAACCGGTCGAGCCGGGCGTCATCGTCGGCTCCGAGGTACGGCGGCTGGCCCGGTTCCTGCTGCGGCGTCCCGGGCTGGTGCTCTCCGCCCTGGTGGTCGTCCTCGTCGTGCTGGCGGCCTTCTGGCCGGCGCTGTTCACCTCGCGCGACCCCCTGCTCGGGGTACCCGTCGACCGGTTCCAGGGCCCCGGCGCCCAGCACTGGTTCGGCACCGACGAACTCGGGCGGGACCTGTACTCGCGGGTCGTGCACGGCGCGGCGCTCTCCCTCAAGGCGACGTTGGTCGCGGTCGGGGTCGCCTTCGTCGTCGGCGGCACGATGGGGCTGGTCGCCGGCTTCGCCGGCCGGTGGGTCGAGGACGTGCTGATGCGGATCGTCGACGTGCTGCTGGCCATACCCGCCCTGTTCCTCTCCCTCGCCCTGGTCACCGCGCTCGGCTTCGGCACCGTCAAGGTCGCCGTCGCCGTCGGTCTCGCCAGCGTCGCCGGCTTCGCCCGGGTGATGCGGGCGGAGGTGCTGCGGGTACGTCAGTCCCTCTACGTCGAGGCCGCCCGCTCCATCGGGGCACGCTGGTACTCGGTCCTGCTCCGGCACGTGCTGCCCAACGCCATAGGCCCGGTGGTCGTGCTGGCCACCCTCGAATTCGGCATCGCGGTCCTTGCCGTCTCCTCGCTCAGCTTCCTCGGGTACGGCGCCCCGCCACCCGCCCCGGAGTGGGGGACCCTGATCTCCACCGGGCGGAACTACCTGGCGAACGCGTGGTGGCTCTCGACGCTGCCCGGCCTGGTGGTCGCGGCCACCGTCCTTGCCACCAACCGGATCGCCCGCGCCCTCGACGGAGAGTTGACGACCCAGCGATGAGCACGCCGAGCGGTCCGGAGAACCTTCTCGAAATCAGCGACCTGGCGGTCTCCTACCGGTCGCGGTCGGGGGTGGTGCGGGCCGTCGACGGCGTGGACCTGACGGTCCGCGCCGGTGAGATCGTCGCGGTCGTCGGCGAGTCGGGCTCGGGCAAGAGCACGACGGCGCACGCGGTCATCGGCCTGCTGCCCGGCACCGGCCGGATCGACGCCGGCCGGATCCGGTTCGGCGGGCGGGACCTCGCCGGCCTGTCCGAGCGGGAGCTGCGGCCGATCCGGGGGGCTCAGATCGGCCTCATCCCGCAGGACCCGACCGTGTCGCTCAACCCGGTGCGGCGCATCGGTGACCAGGTGGCCGAGGTGCGCCGGCTGCACGGCCTGGCGGACCGCCGCTCCGCGCCGCTGGACGCCGTCGACCTGCTGGAGCGGGCAGGTCTGCCCGACCCGGCCGTCCGGGCCCGGCAGTACCCTCATGAGCTCTCCGGCGGGATGCGGCAGCGGGTGCTGATCGCCATGGCGATCGCCGCCGAACCGAGGCTGATCATCGCCGACGAGCCGACCAGCGCGCTCGACGTCACCGTCCAGCGGCTGATCCTCGACCACATCCAGAGCCTGACCGAGGAGCTCGGCACGGCCGTCCTGCTGGTGACCCACGACCTCGGCATCGCCGCCGACCGGGCGCGACGGATCGTGGTGATGTCGCGCGGGCGGGTGGTCGAGGCCGGACCGGCCCGGCGGATCCTCGATCGACCGGGCCACCCGTACACCCGGCGGTTGCTGCGTAGCGCCCCGAGCCTGGCATGCCGCGCATCGCGCTCTTGAACTCTTCGACGGGGTCGACGTCGGGGATGACATCGCCATCCTCGTCGACGGCGCCGACGGGGGCCT
>NZ_JBEZFH010000380.1:0-3249 GCF_040649355.1 Sphaerisporangium sp. NPDC049002
TCGGTCACATCAAAGCGCGCCACATCCGAGTTCTATCAGCCATGACCAGCCCGCTACCGGACCCCACCAAGATCCGAACGTCAAACAGCTCCTAGTTCCCTCCGTCCGTCGATCACCTTTGCGTACACACGTTGCAGGACCTCTAGGCTGTGGCCCGCTCGCTTGGCGACCTCGGTCGAGGCGACGCCGGAGGCTAGCCGGAGGGAGACGGCGGCGCGTCGAAGGTAGTGCGGCGTCGCCGCCAACGACGAGGCCATCTGCTCAGGGGTGAGCGCCTACTTGCGTGCAGACTTCCAGACGCCGGAGATCGCCGAGCTGGTGTACGACCGCCCTTGCTCGTGGCGAACAGTCTGCCGTTGCCGGCCACCCCGAACTGCTCGATGTGCTCGCGCAAGATCTTCACCAAAGCCGGAGAAGTCGGCACGGGCAAGCATGTCCTTGTCCGCCCGATGCTTCAAACCACGATCATCATGCGCGGCACCCGAGTCGGTATAGCGCTTGTTGGCGAAGGGCCGCGCACTGACAGAGTGATCGCCCTCGCCTTGGCACGCCCACCGCTGGTAGCTCACGTACAGCACGATCGGGCTGTATCGGTAGCGCTGGCCGAACAGACGCCCCCGCGGGCACTCTCCGTACTTTCATGCTGACAAGAGCGGCATGTTTGGGTCCACCGCGATACCGCTACCTAGCGTGACACTTTCATCGCAGTCAGCATCGCAGGCCTTGGGTGTGCCAGATTTGCACGTAGACCGCGACACCCCCTTGGCCTCGTCGATAGCAGTTCTTCCCCAAAACGGGAACCCGGTCACGGTCTTGCCCTAGCGTTCACACAATATGTAATACATGTCCGAAAATCCAGTTTTGGACAAGATTTATGACCCCCTAGGGCTGCCACCTGCGCGCCCAACGATCAAGCCTCTCGCTGTGTTCTTGATCACACTTATGCAAACCTTCACGGTCATGTCACGATTCGCTGGCAACCTCCCAAAAGGGATAGGAGACCCCAAGAGTTGCATACTTCATCAGCGAGTCAACGTCGCTCGATCCTCACCAAGGGTCAGCATCGCAGACTGGCAATCGCAGCGCTCACGGCATCGAGCCTTCTAGCATCACTGCTGTCGGCGGGGACCGCGTCGGCGCAAACCGAGCCATCCCCACACCCAAAAGGCAGCGACCAGAGCGCCGCACAAAGCGAGCTGACCGAGGCAGTCGAGCAGGCAAAGAGCACCGGCAAGCCCGTGCAGCTTCCGTCACTGACGACCGAAACCTCAACCAGCGAGGTGACTCCAGCGGGCAAGATCACTACGCGGATCACCTCCGGCCCCGTCCGAGTCAAGGACGCAAACGGCAATTGGCAGAAGATCGACACCGACCTCGAACGGTCGGGGAATACGCTGCAGCCAAAGGCGGCCAAGGCCGACATCAAGTTCTCGGGCGGTGGCAGCGGGCCGTTCGCCGAGTTCCGTCGCAGCGACGGCACGTCCCTCAGCCTTGGCTGGGAGGGGCAATTACCCCAACCAGCGATCGAGGGCAACAAGGCCATCTATCGAGGCGTCGCAGGAGAGGGAGCCGGTGACCTCGTCGCCACGGCCCTTCCCACCGGCTTGCGATTCGACGTCGTCCTCAACCGCAAGCCCACCAGCCCGGTAGAGGTACACATTCCCATCACCCCCCAGGGACTCACCTTGGGCGACAACGAGGGCAACCTCAAGGTAAGCGACTCTGCCGGCGAGGTGATCGCAATCTCCTCCAAGCCGGCAATGTGGGACTCCAATGCCAGCAACAAGGGACTCACCTCGCGAATCGGCCACCTAGCGGCCATTCGTCACGGCCGCAGCGGCCCGATCACCTCCAAGGTCATCGACAAGACCGGCGGCAAGGTGTTCGTGCTCAAGCCGTCCATGGATTTCCTTAACGACCCCGAGACGACCTACCCCGTCACAGTCGACCCCTCAGTTGCTTTGCCGCTCAACGGCGACACAGACGTGGATAGCGAGAATGACTGGAACAACGTCGACGGCGAATACCTGACCGCCGGGACGCAGGGCACCCAGAAGTCCCGAATCTACCTGGCCTTCGACACCAGAGGCCTTCCCGCCATCACGTCAGCCCAGCTCTCCCTCACCAACTTCGACGCTCCCAGCTGCGGCGCCACGGTCGGGGCCGGCATCCAGGTCCGACGCATCACCGGCTTCTGGCACGCCGACACCCAGACCTGGACACCCCAACCGACCAACACCACCGACGGCGCCGTCACCAACACCGCGGGCATCGATTCAACCTGCGCCACTTGGCCCGGCCAAATGACGTGGAACGTCACCACGATCGTCAGCGCCTGGGCAAGCGGAACCGCCCCCAACCACGGCCTGGTGCTGCAATCCCCCACAGAAACAACCAGCAACAACTACCGGGTCTTCACCTCCTCCGAGAACACCGATGACTTCGGCCCCCCACCCACGCTGACCGTCACCTCCGACACCGTCTTTATTCCAGGTGAGGGGGAGGACCCAGCCGATCCTGGTCCTGAGGATTTTAGACCAGGACAAGTGGATGTAGACACGGGCTCGTGGGTCATCAGCGGCATCGATGTGTTCGAGGATGGGCTGGTCACCACTCGCAGTCACAGTGCTGGTCAACGCACAGATGTAGCCCGTCCGAACGAGGCTGTTCTCGGCCCAAATTGGCGACTGGAACCTCTCGGCGGAATACTTAGATCTCGCCTAGTGGACAACAGCAGCAACGGCTACCTGCAGTTCGTGTACAGCACCGGCACGGAATCGGTGCGCTTCCTCGCCAACCAAGCACAGCCCGGGACGTTCACTGGCGATGATGGTGCGACCATAGTAAAGAACGCCGATGGCACGTTCACACAAAGCGGTGGCGAGTTTCAAATCACTTTAGTGTGGACCCAGGTGGGCAGTGAGTATCTCATCACCTCGCTGGGGGCCGCGGACACAGGCATGCAAACCATCAGTTACGACACTCAGGGGCGAGTGACGCGTCTGGTCTCCCCCGCAACTCAGGGTGTTTGCCCAACTCCCGATGCGCCTGGGTGTGCTTCGGTGACCTTTCAGTACGCCACAGCCACCACCGCAACCACGTCTCAACTGGGGGACGTAGCTGGACAGGTAAAGTCGATCAGCTACGATGCCCCCGGCGGAACCTGTCAAACGTGTTGAGACATCAGGCTACTTGTGTGGTTTGTGGTGAAGCGCCGTCGTCTTGAGACGTGAGTGGTTTGTTGATCCA
>NZ_JBEZFH010000381.1:0-3182 GCF_040649355.1 Sphaerisporangium sp. NPDC049002
GGTCATCGTCACTGTCTCGATCGTCCTGTCTAGCTCTGTTTCACATCATGAGGACTCATTCGTCCTATGTCTCACAAGAGTCTGACAGAGAGGGGGTCGCTGCGGGGGAAGGTGAGCAGGAGCCGGCCGGAGCGCTCGACGCTGATTCGGCAGGCGGGTGCGCCGAAGCCGTGGGCGAGGTGTTCGGTGCGGTCGGTCCACTCGGTGACGGCCTGCCCGGAGAGCATCTTCACCGTGACCAGGTCGGCCCACGGGGTGCAGGTGACGCGAAGGAGGTGGGGCAGGTAGTCGCGGCCTCGTAGATGGCGGCCAAGCCCGGAGACGATCATCACCGGTTGCCAGTGACGCCGGTAGATCGAGGCCAGCCGCCACCAGGCCAGCAGACGCCAGCCGACCAGCCGCAGGAACGAGGAGCGGTCGAGCAGCGTCCACGACAGACCAGCCGTGGCGGTCAGCCCGATGAGGGCCAGGACGAAGGGGTAGCCGTATCGGGTCCAGATGACGCCGAGGCCGACGACGGCGGCCAGGGCGATCGGGTGGCGCCAGGTCAGCCGCAGCGCGCCGGCCAGCATGCGCCACGCGGCGATGATGAGAGTGAGGATGGCCGGGGTCTGGACTACGGCCGGGCGGAAGACGACGGCGGTGTCCGGGGTGGTGGAGACCAGGCGCGCGGCCTCGTCTCCGGGAAGCTTTTTGAACATTAGGCTTGAGCCCTCTCTTGATTTCGTGTCCAGGGAGAACAGGGGCCGCCGGAAGTACCAGTTCCAGCGGCCCCACCGCATGTCAGGCCTCGTTCGGGCCGACGTTGCTGTTGCTGCTGAGGTGTCGCTTGGCGTAGAGGCGCTCGCACTCGGCCAGGTAGCGCCCCGCGCCGTTGGCGAGTTCCCGGGCCAGGGCGATGTCGCGTTCGGTGACCGGGCCGCCTCCGGTGCTGGAGACGATCACCTGCCCGTCGCGGCTGGAGATCTCCAGGCAGGCCCGTTCCTGGCCGATGCACAGCACCGTGACCGCCAGGTCGGGGGTGTAGAAGGACAGGTCCAGGCGGGTGATCCCGTCGTCGATCGCGGCCCTGATCTGGGTGTACGGCTCGCGCTCGCTCACGCAGCCACCCCGCGTCCGTTCGGCAGGCCGTGGAAGCAGCGCTCCACCGAGGTGGCGAACTGATGGGCCTGGGAGGCGAGCTGGCGGGCGAACTCCAGATCCGAGGCGGTGACCTCGTCACCGGTCGAGGTGGTGACCAGGACCGACAGGGCGCCGAAGTCCAGCGCCAGGACCGGGGTGCGGGCTGGGTAGGGGTAGTTGGTTGCGCGAGCGCCACGCCCGGTGTTGAGGGTGATGGTGCTGATGCGGTGTGTCTTGCGGCGTGCCATTAGGCGGCGTCCTTTCCGGAGATAGCGGTGTGCTTGGCGGGGGTGGAACCGGGATGGGTTGGTGTGGTGGCGGAGCCGGTGCGGGGAGCGCGCATCTCTCGCGCCTTGATCGAGTAGGCCAGGCGGCCGTTGCCGTTGACGTAGGGGGTGACGGTGAGGTGGTCGAATTCGACCGGGGTGAAGGGCAGGCCCGGCATGGGAGCCGGGGGCACGGGTTGGACCATGGTCAGGATCTTGACCGCGACGGTCTTCTGTCCGGGCTTGACGGTCGGGTCGGCGTCCATGACCGCGACCTGCCAGACCAGTTCTCCGCTGGTCTTGTCGCGGGACTGGACGAACCGGCCGCTGGTGGAGGCGTCGAAGTCCTTGACCGCCTCGACCTGCCCGACGACGTAGCAGCCGTGCGGGAAGACCATGTCGAAGGTGACGGGGATGGGACCTTGCAGAGCCATAAGCTAACTCCCTCTGTTGACTGACAGGCACTCGACCTATCAAGTATCTCGAGAATAAGGAAGCCCGCTTGGTAGGTCAAGTACCTAAGCGGGCTCGCGTGGTGAGAGTCGTCTAACCGATCGGATAGATGTCCTCCAGCTCATGCCGATCAGCCGGAAGCAGCACCTCGACCACGGCCAGCGCCTTGCCGGCGGCATCCCGCACCGCCCCGTACACCACCAGCAGCGGCGCCCCCTTCGGCATGCCCAGCTGCTTGACCTCCTCGGTCGCTGGCATCCGAGCGGTGATCTGCTCCACCACATGGTCGAACCGCACACCCTTGCGGGAGTGCAGATGCTCGCGAAGACCTTGGTCCAGCGGTTCGACCTGCGTCAGCGCGGTGCCCTCCGCCAGCTCCAACGGCACCCACACCGACACGACCTCAGTCGGCTCGCCATCCTTGCCGATCACGCGGCGACGCAGGAAGGCCTTGCTTTTGGGGGTGAGGTCGAGCATGACGGCGATGCGGTTGGGCACGGCCACGGCCGCAGCTTGCACCACCTCACCTGGGGAGGCGGTTTCCGGGGCAGTCAGGTAGGCCTGTCCAGGGCGGGGCTGCTCGGCCCCGGCAACGGCAGGACGGCCGCGAACGAAGCGTCCCTTGCCCTGCTGCGACTCCACCCACCCTTGCTCCCGTAGGACCCGCAGCGCGGCCACGACAGTTGGCCGGGAGACGCCGAACTCGTTGATGAGCTGGTTCTCACTCGGCAGCATGGAGCCAGGAGGGTAGTCCCCGGACTCGATGCGTCGTTGCAGGGCTTGCACAAGTTGTGCGTACTTCGGCGGCACGGACTCTAGCGACATTACGACCGTCCATCACCCGACAGGTTGTTTTACCAAGTTAGAGCCTAACTTGGCTTTCCGCCCCTGTCACGAGCTTGGCACCAGCGGCGGAAACACAGACTCCCGGCAGACACAGCGCGGGGGAAGGACGCACAAAGGTGGAGGTGAGCCGGTGCGTCGTGCTCTGTACCTGCCGGGAGCTTGAAAGGCGCGACGAGACCGGGGTGACGCTCCCGAGGCAAGCCCGTCCTTGCCCCGGGGACCCTGCCCCGCCGCGCCGGTCTACTAGCGGCCGACGTACTCGGCCAGCACGTTGGCGGCGCCCTCCAGGTCGGCGACCGGGTGCCGCTTCTCGGCAGACTGCCAGGAGAAGTAGGCGCCGCCGAACCCGACGAACACCCACACCGGCAACCCAACCCGGGGACGCGGGATCATCAGCGCGGCGGAACCTGTCAAACGTGTTGAGACATCAGGCTACTTGTGTGGTTTGTGGTGAAGCGCCGTCGTCTTGAGACGTGAGTGGTTTGTTGATCCACA
>NZ_JBEZFH010000382.1:0-3147 GCF_040649355.1 Sphaerisporangium sp. NPDC049002
GCTCGTCGGTCGAGCTGCCGGTGGTGCCGCGCAGCAGGAAGCTGAGGATGGTGCCGACGGCCAGGGCGTAGACCACGGTGTGGGCGACGGCCTCGACGCGGTCCTTGGCCTTCCGGCCTCCCATCAGCGCCTCGGAGGCCTGCCACAGCGCGAGGGCGAGGAAACCGATGGCGAGCAGCCAGAGCAGGACGGTGCCGAACGGCTGCTCGGCGACCGTGCGCACGGCGCCGGTCTTGTCCGCCTCTTTCCCTCCGCCCCCGAAGGCGATCTGCAGCGCCAGGATGCCGATCAGAGCGTAGAGCACACCCCTGCACGCCATCCCGAACCGTGTCAGCCGTTCGAACGTCCGGCTGTTGGTCGCTTGCCGCGCGGCTCCCCGCGCCTGGTGACCGGCTGAGGTCACGGAGTTCATGGGCCCGCTCCTTTCGATTCGTCCTCCCATCTACACATCTGGGGCGAAGATAAACGTCCCGCCCCGCCGTGTGGGAGTCCCGAAGCGGAATCCAGGGGAGGAAAGCGGCATGAGGGTATTCACAGCCACGCGGCGGCGATCGCGGGACGCCGGCCGCCGTGCTCCCCATGACGGAGCGGGCGGCGTTCCCGTGATCCTGATGGCGCCCGCGGCGATCGGGCTCGCGTTCCTGGTGCTCCCGCTCGCCGGACTGCTGGCACGGGCGCCCTGGCAGACGCTCGCCGCCCGCCTGGCCGAGCCCCGCGTGATGGAGGCTCTCCGGCTGTCGCTGGTGACCTCCACCGCCGCCACCGCGGCCTGCCTGCTCACCGGGGTCCCGCTGGCCTGGCTGCTGGCACGCGTGGCGTTCCGCGGCAGGCGCGTCGTCAGGGCCCTGGTCACGGTGCCGCTGGTCCTGCCGCCCGTGGTCGGCGGCCTGGCCCTGCTGCTGGCGCTCGGCCGGGGCGGGCTGGTCGGCGCCTGGCTGGACTCCACCCTGGGCCTCGCGCTCCCTTTCACCACCGCGGCGGTCGTGCTCGCGGAGGCCTTCGTGGCCATGCCCTTCCTCGTCGTCAGCGTCGAGGGCGCCCTCAGGAGCACCGACGCGCGCTTCGAGGAGGCCGCGGCCATCCTCGGCGCCTCCCGCTGGACCGTCTTCCGCCGGGTGACCCTGCCCCTGATGGCTCCGGGGATCGCCGCCGGGGCCGTACTGTGCTGGGCCCGCGCGCTCGGCGAGTTCGGCGCGACGGTCACCTTCGCGGGCAGCCTCCCCGGGCGGACGCAGACCATGCCCCTGGCCGTCTACCGCGCCCTGGAGAGCGACCCGGAGGCCGCCATGGCGCTCAGCCTGGTCCTGCTCCTGGTGTGCGTCGCCGTCCTGGCCTGCCTTCGGGGACGCTGGGTGAACGTCGCATGATGGACGCCCACCTGCTCCTCGACCGCCCCCGGTTCCGGCTCGACCTCAAGATCCGGCTCGGCGCCGGAGAGGTCGTCGCCCTGCTCGGGCCGGCCGGCGCCGGCAAGACCACCGCTCTGCGGGTCCTGGCCGGCCTCACCCGGCCCTCGGGCGGGCACATCCTGCTGGACGGGGCTCCAGTGCACGCCCGCCCGTCCGAGCAGCGGCCCTTCGGCATGGTCTGCCGGGATCCCCTGCTGTTCCCCCACATGAGCGCTCTGCGGAACGTCGCCTTCGGGCCCCGGTCCCGAGGGGCGACCCGGGCGGAGGCCCGGCGCGCGGCGACCGCCTGGCTGCGGCACGTCGGGCTCGGCGACCACCTCGGGGACATGCCGGGCGAGCTGTCCGAGGGCCAGGCCCAGCGGGTGGCGCTGGCCCGCTCGCTCGCCGTACGGCCCCGCGTGCTGCTCCTGGACGAGCCGCTCGCCGCCCTCGACCCGCACACGCGCCTTCCCGTCCGGGCCCGGCTCCGCGACCATCTGACCGGCTTCACCGGCGCCTGCCTCCTTGTCACCCACGATCCGGTCGACGCCATGGCGCTGGCCGACCGGCTCATCGTGATCGAGGACGGCCACCTGGTCCAGGAGGGCACGCCCTCGGAGGTGGCCCGCCACCCGCGCACCGACCACGTCGCCCGCCTCGTCGGGCTGAACCTCCACCGGGGCGAGGCCCGGGGGCACGAGGTGTCGATCGGCGGGCTCCCGGAGGACCCGGTGACCGGCCGCGGGCTCACGCTGACCGTGACCGAGGACCTGCACGGCCCGGTGTTCGTCGCCTTCCCGCCGTCGGCGGTCATGCTCCACCCGGCCCGGCCGGAGGGCTCGCCCCGGAACATGTGGCAGGGCACCGTCGAGGGGATCGAACGGCACGGCGACCGCATCCGCGTCCACCTCGACGGCCCGATCGCCGCCTCCGCCGACCTCACAGCCCCGGCCGTGGCCACCCTCGGCCTGTCGCTGGGCCAGAAGGTGTGGGCCGTCATCAGGCCCACCGAGACGCACGCCTATCCCGCGCGCACGCCGGAGTGACGCGCGGGCGGTCGCGGGAAGACTCCCCGGACGATCGCGGGAGGGCCGTCCGGATGATCGCGGGAAGGGCGCCCGGACGGCCTCCGCCGCGCGGAGCGGCGCGGCCCAAGGTAGATCATCGCAAAGTCACGTAGCCTTGTTGGAAGCGTTTGTGCTTGCCAGGCAGCTGTGTGGGAAGAGGTAGGAGGCTGGGATCGCGACGGAAACCCCCCGCGTCCCCTCACGTCCGCGCACTGACCACAATGGAAGGGACCGGTCGCCGATGCCCAGGCAGATCGCCGCATACCAGCCCCCCAGCTCCGTCGAACTGGAGGCCCGGGTTCTCAACCTCGAGATGCAGGTGGCCCATCTCACCGAAACGGTGCGCACCCTGACCGGACAGAACGGCGACGCGGGCACCGCCCACCCCGCCGACTGAGCGCCGCTCCCCCGCCCCCGTCGCGAGGGCCGCCGGTCAGGCCGTCGAACCGGGGCCTCGGACGCCCGACGGCGGGCGGCCCGAGGTCACGGCGAGCGGCGCAGCGCCGAGGCCGGCACCGGGATGGCGGGGAACGGGTTGTCCGGCAGCAGGATGACCCGGCGAGGTTCGCCCGTCACCCCCGCCGCGTCCAGGTGGAGGAGCGCGGAGCCGATGCCCGCCGCCCCGATCATGTAACCGGTGTCGGCGGTCACCTCCCACGGCCGCAGCCGGCGGTAGGCCTGGTACCACCGGT
>NZ_JBEZFH010000383.1:0-3114 GCF_040649355.1 Sphaerisporangium sp. NPDC049002
GGGCGCTCTCGCCCGAGGCGGGGAGCTCGGCCTCGCCGGCGCGGACGCCGTCCTTGCCCGGGGCGGTCGCGTCGGAGGCCTCCTTATCGGGGGCGGCGTCGTCGGGGGCGTCCTTGGCGGGAGGGTCGTCGCCGGTCAGCGGCCTCGGCTCGGGCACGAACGGCGAGCCGACGCCGGACCGCAGCGCGACGGCGTACGGCCGGGTGCCGAGCGGGAAGCCCAGGTCGAACTGCAGCGAGTCGTAGACCGGGTTGAAGACGCGCTGCCCGATGAAGTACAGGTACCTGCCCTCGGGGTCGAAGGCGGGCCTGCTGTCGCGCAGCACCGGGCGGGTGGCCCGGTAGGTCTCCCCGGTGGCGACCCTGCAGAGCTTGATGGCCGTGGTCTGCGCGGTGTCGGGGAAGGTGTAGGCGAGCCAGTCACCCTCGGGGGACCAGACGGCGTCCTCCACGCGGCCGAACCTGCTGCTGTCGGCGACCTTCAGCGTCGCCTGTCCGCCGGTGTCCTCGGCCCCCGGCTCGGGCAGGGTGACGATGAGGAGCTCGTTGCGGTGGTTGGTCACCGCGACGCGGTCGGCGCCCGGCGACACCGACAGGTCGATCGCCCGCCCGGTGTCCAGGGCGGACAGGCGTACCGGGGGTGCGCTGCCGTCGGCGGTCAGCACGACCAGGACCTCGCGGTCGCCGTCGTCGCTGGCCGCCGCCACCAGCCGCTCGCGGTCGTTGAGCCAGGTCAGCAGGCGGTAGCGCACGCCGTCGGGCTCACCGTGCTGGCGGACCGGCCCCTCCCAGTTTCCGAAGGAGTACGCCTTGCCGCGCGTGGTGATCGCCAGGCCGCTGCCGTCGGGGGTGAGGGTGGCGCTGTCGAGGTAGCGTCCGGCGGGGACGAAGCGGCGGTTGCGCTGGGTGCGCGAGCTGCCCAGGCGCACCTCGACCGGGCGCGCCTCGCCCTCGGCCGGGTCGAGCACGTACAATTCGGCCGCCGCGTGGTAGACCAGCCGCCGCCCGTCGCTCGCGAGGTTGCGGGCGTAGTAGTCGCCGTGGTCGGTGTGGCGCTGGAGGTCCTCACCGGCGGGGGTGCAGGAATAGACGTTGCCGATGCCCTCGTGGTCGGACAGGAAGTAGATGCGCTCGCCCACCCAGCAGGGCGAGGCGAGGTTGCCCGCCAGGGAGATCAGCCGGGCGAACTCGCCCCTGCCCTCCCGGTCGACCCACAGGTCGCCGACGGTGCCTCCCCGGTAGCGCTTCCACCGCGCCGGGTCGGCGGTGTTGCGGCCGAGCACGATCGCCCCGCCGGGGCCGTAGGAGATGGAGTTGGCCGGCCCGTACGGCAGGCGTTGGGAGACGCCGCCGGGGTCGACCCGGTGGAGCCATCGGCGGCGGCCGAAGGGCTGGCCCTCGTCGCTCGCGTAGACCACCGCGCCGCCCGGGTCCCAGCCGGTGACCGTGCACAGGGCGCCGTCGTAGGTCATCCGCTGTCCGGCGCCGCCCTCGGCCGGCATGACGTAGACCTCCTCGGGCCCCTCCTCGCGGCCGACGAAGGCGATCTTGGTGCCGTCGGGGGAGAAGCGGGGATACCCGGCCTCGGCGACCCCGGCGGTCAGGCGGAAGGCCCTCCCGCCGTCGGCGGAGACCATCCACAGGTCGTCCTCGGCGGCGAAGACGACGACCTCGCCGAAGATCGTGGGGAAACGGAGGTAAGCGGACATCGATCCTCGCGTTCGGGGGCCGGGGTCTCCATGATCAGGCACCCGGGCCGCCGCGTCGAGACCGTGAACGCCCCCTCTTCGGCGCCGCGAAGGCCCGAAGGACCGTCGAGCGGGCCATGGGGAGCGGTCGCCGTACTTGACGGGCCGGATCCACAAGTCCACGCGGTGGCCGGAGGGAGAGTGCCTGATCATGCGCTGTTGCCGAGGCCCGGTTCGCGGGCTATGACGGCCCCGTCACACAGCTCGCCGGGATCGTCGCGTCATGACCCGCGTCACCGGGCCTCTTCGCGCTCCGCGGGTCGCTTGTCG
Organism: Sphaerisporangium sp. NPDC049002; assembly: GCF_040649355.1. Classification (NCBI taxonomy): domain Bacteria; kingdom Bacillati; phylum Actinomycetota; class Actinomycetes; order Streptosporangiales; family Streptosporangiaceae; genus Sphaerisporangium; species Sphaerisporangium sp. NPDC049002. Next base: position 2,018 of record NZ_JBEZFH010000383.1, read on the forward strand.
TCGTCCTCGCGTTTGGTCTGCTTGGTCTCGCGCGTGGCCTTGATGGCCGCCTTCTTGGCCTTTCCTGTGGCCTTGGTGGATTTCTTTCGTGTTCCCGCCATGATTCCCCCTGTTCTCATGGACCGACCATTGACTGACAATGCGCCATATTCGGCGCATCACTCGCGTTAAATACCCAACAGCGGAGCGAATCACCCATAAGCGTCTTTCGCGGCTCGCAGTAGCGTGAGCCGCCCCGGCCCGCCGCCACCCGGGGCCGGGACGGGCGGACGTGGCGCGCGGCGGCGGGGGAGGGGACCCCGTCGAAGGTCGTGGGTCACCGCGCCACGGGGCGAAGAGAGGCACGGCGGGTGCCGGTCGGGAGCGCGTCGTCCCAGCGCATAGAACGAAAGTTCGACAAAGATCGCAACCTCAAAACTGGCGGTAAAAAGGACGGCATGGTATGGCTAAAGATCTTGGGGGCGGGCAGAACGTCGGCACACCGCTTGCGTTGCCGGGAGGTGCGGCGTGCCTTGGTCGCAGGACGAGGAGCGAATGCTTGCCCAGATCGAGAGTTATCTCATTGATGCCGATCCACGACTCGCCGCCCGGCTTGAGTCGTTCAACGAGCGCGTGCAGCGCAAGGCGGCCGGAGAACAGAAGCGGGCCGCCCGCGAGGCCCGTGGCCGGCGGCGTCTGAGCAGGTCGTCGATCATCATCCTGGTGAGCTGGCTGCTGATCGCCACCCTGGTGGCGACACTGCTGATCATGGTGTTCCACCACGACGCGGCGGCCGCGCTGCCGATGTGAGAGCAAGGCCGCGCGCCACCGTCCGCGCCTTCCGCCCTCTGCCGCGGCGGGTCTCCCGTTGTACGTACGGGCCGGCTCGCCGCGGAAGCGTGCGATGTCCAGGCCCGCGACACGACCGAGCCTGCAAGGATGGGAGAAAGCGCTCTCTTGGGGTATGGGAGCGTGCCCACGGGTGGCCGGAGCGCTGTATTGGGTCCCCTCAGGGATGTGGGGCCGAGGCCAGGTCCCGGTTGACGCTCCGCTCGGCGCGGCTCAGAAGGTACGCCAGCGAGGACCCGAGCCCCGTCGTCGTCGCCGATCGCACGGAG
>NZ_JBEZFH010000384.1:0-3109 GCF_040649355.1 Sphaerisporangium sp. NPDC049002
ACGACCGAGAACGGCCGGAACTCGCTAAATTTGTGATCTCACACTCAGCTCAGACTCCCAGCGGCCATCTTCATGACGCTGGACCGGCTGAATCGCCTGGAATTGCGGCTCGCCACAGGCCTTCTTCCACGCTTCGATCACATGCTGCGGATCCTGCCCCGCCGCCGCATGCCAACCCAGGATCATGCACGTGCCCTTCCCGTCCATGACCTGGATCGTGAAACTGATCTCCTGGGCATCGTTCTGGCCCTCGGCCTCACTGCGCGTCTCTTCCATCTCTCCCTCGCTATGTGACAGAACCCCCGGCTACGACCGCCAGGGGCTCCGGGTGAACCCGACGTATCCGTCTCATGGAGGAGCGGCGGCACGGGAATTGGAGTGACCGCGCCGCCGCCCCAGCATTATTTCCCTGATGGCTTAGGTGGCTTTTGTGGGGTTCGCACCGGAAGCTTCTCTTCCTTTGGCTTACCCGCTGGCTTCTTTTCCTCCTTGCCCATGGCCCTCGCCTCTCTCGGCCGGTTACCGGTTAAGCCCGGCCCTCGACCCCGTAACAGGGTTGTCCGGAGTGTCCAGCCAGACGAATTGCCCCGCCGGGGTGACCGTCATCCCGAACCGGTCACGATCGGGGCTTCCCCACGAAACCCACCGCAGATAAGCGGCCTGTAGTTCGCCCCAGAGATCGCGTGCCCCTCTTTGCAAAACCGCGACGCGCTTATACTCGGGCGCATAATGCACCTGAGCATCAGAATCAGCCGACCACAACGACAAGTGAAACTCGCCGCCGTCCTGGTCTTCGTGCGCACCGGATACATCCGGCAGCATCGCCGCTATGGCGACCTCAGCCCCGTACGAGGACCGCACTACCCGACGCGGGTCGAGATAGGTTGCCGAATCACGGTAATCGCCCTCGTGTTGCGGAAGGCTCCACCGCTGCGACCGCATCTGCATGAACATGACCCCACGATGGAATCTCCCCACCGCCGTGCCATCCCCGGCCACCGTCAGCCTGACCAGATGCCCACCTTCCCAGCGAGGCATCCACGGAAGGACGATCAGCCCACCGGGACGGGCCTGTTCCACCCAGGCATACGGCACCTCATTTACACCGCAGGTGACATGTACCTGGTCATACGGCGCTCCCTCCGGAAACCCCTTCGCCCCGTCTCCCAGAATCAGCCGGGGCGAGTGTCCCGAAGCCTTCAGGTTCTCAGCGGCCGTGCTGTGTACGGCAGGATCAATCTCGATGCTGGTCACGTTGTCGTCCCCGAGACGATGCGCCAGCAGCGCCGCAGTCCAGCCCGTACCCGTGCCGATCTCTAGCACTTCATCGCCGTCGTAGGGGCCGAGGAGATCCAGCCCCGCCGCCACGACACTCGGCATGGAACACGACGAGGTGTAGTCGCCCGCTCCCTTGGTCACATCGGTCTTGCCGTCGTCCGTCTGCGTGATGATCGCCGTGTCGGAATACACGGCCTCCATCCACTTATCCGAATCGGCGATCCGATCAATCATGTAACCGGGGTCAGCTTGGCACCACGCCTTCTCCGGGATGAACAGGTGACGGGGAACTGCCCGCATAACTTCCCGCCACCGATCATCAAGGTCCGTGAGCTGATCGGCGAGTACCCGGATACGGTCGATACTCATTTACCCTTCTTCTCGTGAGTGCCGGGGTTGTCCGGACGCGATCCGTCCCCGGTCGGCTTCGGCTTCTCCACCGGCCTGCTTGTGGGCTTCTTGCCGTCGTCATGCTTACCCATGGATGAATCTCCTTTCGCTGCGCTGCTATCTGCTTGGACCGGATCGCGGAGTCGATCACAACTCGGCCACCTCGGCATGGCGAGGCTTTTGACAAAAGGTCTTGATCTATGCGAATGCGTTTAATATCGATTCCGAGCAGCGGAATAACGTTCCTCTGCGCTAATGGTTTTCTCGGAATGCCTAGCAAGTGGATGGGGCGACGGCGCGGATTGGGGGAAGCCGCCGCGCCACCGCCCCCGCTTGAGCGGCCCTGCATCACGTGTAGGCGCGGACCTGAGACAAATCGACCCGATCGGTGTCGAGCACAGTCACGATGCCCCAATGATCGCTCGCCCCGTCCGGGTCCACACGCCAGTAATCGACCACCGCGTCTCGCAGCGCCGCAGTGACATGGAACCGGTCGACGCGGACCCGTCCCCGCCCTGTAGCCGCCCGCAAAGACACATCGCCCCTCAGATCGGCCAGATGAGCGGCAACGTCGATCATCTGGCCATCGGTCAACGTGCGCCCGACGATCGTGTTAGCCCGCCACGGCTCGTCAGGCGTTTCACGCGGGAGGCACCGGATCATCCGGTTGTACGGCTGAACCTCAGCCCACGGGGGTTCAGGATCACCCACTGGGCAACTGTTCAGATCCCCGCCGATCACCCCGAGCCCGTCATACCGGTACGCCCTCGCGACCAGCGTTCGCACCTCCGCCGCCGCAGCATCCACCGAGTACGGCGTCAGGTGCGCGCTGATCACCACCAGCGGCACCGGCAGGCCAGGGATCGCGAACCGGCCCGCACCATACCCGTGCAACAGCGTGTACGGGTTGCTCTCGAACGCCATCACCGGCAGATCCCGGCGATGCGCCAGCACCGTATGCCCACCCGACGCCGAAAAGCCGACCCACACGCGCATCCCGAGATCGTTCTCGGCGGCGATCACCTGACTCATATCGCGCTCCAGCCACCCCCGGCACTCCTGGAGTAACACGATCGAGGGCTCGTTGGCCCGGATGATCTCCGCCAAGCGTGGCCACCGGCCCTCACGGTGAGCACCATGCAGCACGTTCCAGGACATGATCCGCAGCAGCACGAAACCACCTCTCCCGATCGTCTCGAAGCACTGGTCACTCTGGGGGCAACGGACATGCGCGGCCGAGCCGGTCAAGGAATTCGGCCAGCATCTCCCGAGCCCTCTTGCAGGCAGCCTCCTCGCTGGGGACCCGCTGAATCTCCTGGGTCCCCTTGGGGCCGGGCAGCTTGCAGTGCAACTCGACCGGCCGCCTGGCCAGATCCACAGTGAAGGCCCGCACCCCACCGACCATGCCGTGCCGGTAGGCGGAAACCTTCGGCGAAGGCAC
>NZ_JBEZFH010000385.1:0-3095 GCF_040649355.1 Sphaerisporangium sp. NPDC049002
CGTCGATGGTCCAGGCGATGATCATCGGAAGGTCCCGGCCGTGGCCCCTGCTGGAACCGCCTGACGTGCGAGTCGGATCTCGGCGAGGGCCGCGATCTCCTCAGGAGTGCGTGTCATGGTGATCCCGGCGATGGTCTCTCGTGCGTACGCGGCGGTCTGCATCAGACCCGGGACCAGCAACGGAGCGAAGACGCGGATGCTGTCGCTATCGGATTCAAGGGAGATGTAGTCGGCGTACGCGGGGGCGACGATACCGCCGTAGGTCTGCCACCATCCCCGCTTGCCGGCGTCCTTGGCCAACTCCCCCAGCGCGCCGAACACCTCGGGATCGGTCACGGCATACGCCTTGAGCAGGGCTGTCACCTCGGCCGGCCGTATATGGGCGTTGGCGTTCTCGATGCGCGACAGCTTGGGGGCCTTCCACCCGAGCGCTGCGGCGGCATCGTCGAGGTTCAGGCCGGCGGCGTTGCGGAATCGGCGGAGGGACTCCCCCAGCCGACGTCGGCGAACGGTGGGGACTGGGCGCGCGTTCGGCATACGCGCAGTGTTCCATCACCTGGAGTAGCGAGCCGGGTACTCATGAAAATCATCAACGAAGCTGGGTGACAACCTTGCAAGTCTGGGTGCCTAAGGACCATGCTCTGCCATAGTGCTTGTCACCAAGAGTTAGCACTCAAACTCGAAATGTGACATAGACACGCTTTCCCGGAGCCGGGGGCATACGCACGGAGGGCCGACGACCATGACGGAAGAGCAGGCGACAGCGGCGTTGGGGTTCTATCTGGCTGTCAGGCCGGGTGGGTTCGTCGTGCACATGAATGTGTGTGAGGAGAACCTGCGGGCTGTGCGGGAGGTGACGCTCAAGGTCCTGGCCGCTGTCGGGGTCGATACCGAGACCGCCGAATCGGCCCGGCTGATCGCGTCGGAGCTGATCGGGAACGCCGTACGGGCCTGCGGGAACTGGGCGCCGGTCGTCGTCGAGGTGGAGCAGGACGACAAGGGCATCTGGGTCAAGGTGCATGATCCCAACCCGGCCCGCCTGCCCGTCCGCTCGAACACCGCTCCCGACGACGACCAGGCCGAGTCCGGGCGCGGCCTGTGGCTGCTCGACGCGCTCGCCCCCGGCTGGGACGTCGCCCTCACCCCCATCGGCAAGCAGGTCAGATGCCTCCTCCCCGCACCGGAGGCCGTACGGATCAAAATCGCCGGATGAGACCACGCCAGCGCTGACATCACGGCGAACCTGAGATCAAAAGAGGCCGACCACCTCCAAGGAGTCGTCTGTGCCTCCACGCGGGCGAATGAAGCCTCTTCCACTGGCACGTTGGCGCGGTCGGAGAGGTTGATCGCCCCTACGCAGTTGATTGCAGGACGATAGGGAGCTCGTCACCTCACAGCCTGCCGAGCTGATCACGCATAGGGTCGGGACTCCTCCTCGGTCGGCGGCCTGGCACCAGCACCCCTTGTATAAGTCCAGCTATAGTAGCTGCGATTATTCATAGTGGAGGGGGCAGTGCGTGGACAAGCCCAGTGGGATGTTCGATCGGGACTTCGAGTGGGCGGAGCTGAGTCGCTTCGCTGCTTACTCGGCCCCCAAGGCGACCCTTGGGGTGGTCTCCGGGCGTCGCCGGCAGGGGAAGACCTTTCTGCTCGACGCGCTCACCACTGCGACCGGCGGCTTCATGTTCACCGGCACCGAGACCACCGAGGCCGACGCGCTGCGGCAGTTCGGGGACGCGCTGGCCGCGCACGTCGGCGAGCCCGGTCCGTTCCGCTTCGCCAACTGGGACGAAGCCGTGGCTCGGCTCCTGCGCATCGCCGCCACCGGGCCCACCGTCGCGGTCATCGACGAGTTCCCGTTCCTCGCCAAGGCCTCCCCAGCCCTGCCCTCCATCATCCAACGCGCTCTGGATCCCACCGCCCAGCGCAACAACACTCCCGTCCGCCTGCTTCTGTGCGGGTCCGCCCTGTCCTTCATGGGGCGCATCCTGTCCGGCAACGCGCCGCTGCGCGGCCGCGCCGGACTTGAACTGGTCGTGCCCACCCTCGACTTCCGCCTCGCCGCCCGGTTCTGGGAGATCGCCGACCCGCGCACCGCCGCGCTGACCAACGCTGTCGTGGGCGGCACCCCCGCCTACCGCCGTGAATTCACCCAGGGTGACACCCCCGCCGACGCCGACGACTTCGACTCCTGGGTCGTCCGTGCCGTCCTCAACCCCGGCCGCCCGCTCTTCCGGGAAGGCCGCTACCTGCTCGCCGAAGAACCCGAGCTTCATGACACCGCGCTCTACCACTCCGTGCTGGCGGCGATCGCCGACGGCAACCACAACCGCGGCGGCATCGCCTCCTACCTCGGCCGCAAGTCGACGGACCTGGCCCACCCGCTCGCCGTCCTCCAGGACGTCGGCATGATCACCCACGAGCAGGACGCCTTCCGCCGGAACCGCTCCGCCTACCGGATCGCCGAGCCCCTCCTCGCCTTCTACCACGCCGTCATGCGGCCTGCCTGGGGCGATCTGGAACGTCCAGGCCGTGCACCGGACGTCTGGCGTCGGCTGCAACCGACCTTCCGCAGCAAGGTCGTGGGACCTCACTTCGAACGCATCTGCCGCGAGTGGACTCGCTGGTACTGCGACTCCGGAACCATAGGCGGCTTCCCGTCGAACGTGGCCAGCGGTACCGTCCCCGACTCGGCCAACCGGACAGCTCACGAGGTCGATGTCGCGGCCTTCGGCCAGGACGAGACCGGCCGCGAGCGACTCCTCGCCATCGGCGAATGCAAGTGGAACGACATCATGGGCCTCGGACACGTGCGCCGGCTCGACCAGATCCGCGACCTGCTCCGCGCCCGCGAAGGCGTCAACGCCGATCGCACACGGCTGCTCCTGTTCAGCGGCGCCGGCTTCAGTGACGACCTCCGCGCCGTGGCCCGGCACGACCCCGCCGTTCAACTTGTCGACATGGGCCGGCTTTACACAGGTGCATGAAGCACAGAGGCGATCCGGTACCTGTCAATCTGATCAAGGCAGCTGAGCTGGTCTAATTCTGTGTCAGCCTTTCTTGTTCGTCCTTCCGGTCGGAGTCGTTGGGCTTGT
>NZ_JBEZFH010000386.1:0-3048 GCF_040649355.1 Sphaerisporangium sp. NPDC049002
CTCGCCTCCCGGGCGCGAGCGTGCCGCGGCTGCCATTCGGGCGAGGTAGTGCTGACTTCAGGGAATTTGTCTGGATGAGCACTATTCCTTACCGGGCTGGGCGGTGGACGGCGATCTCTGGAGGCTGCGCCTCCGGCTGTGCTGTCGGTGCTCGTCATCGCCCGCGGAGTCGGCCTGCTGAAGTGAACCCGTCCTGAAGCGGGCCTGGCCTGACGCGGACCCGTCCTGAGGTGAGACCGTCCTGAGGTGAGACCGTCCTGAAGTGGGCCCGGTCGCGCTCAGGCCGGGGGCAGGCGCTTGAGCAGGGTCTCCTCGTCGATCGGGCTCTCGTGGGTGCCCTCGGAGGTACACGCGTGCGCTCCGGCGACCGCGCCGAGGCGGACACACTCCTCCGGCGGCAGGCCGCGCAGGCGGCCGTACAGGAACCCCGACACGAACGCGTCGCCCGCTCCGTTGCTGTCGGCCACCGGGCCGGGAAGCGGGGCGGCCGGGAGGAGCACGGGCTCACCTGCGGCGTCGCCGAGGAGGTACGCCCCGGAGGCGCCCGCCGTGCAGACGACCAGGGACGCACGGCCACGCGCCAGGATGTCGCGCATCACCGGACCCGGGTCGGGGAGCTTGGCCGCCGACATGAAGACCACGTCGGAGGAGTAGGCGAAGTCCTTGTGGTGGTCGTTCACGCCGTCCCAGTCGTGCAGGTCGGTCGAGACGGGGACCCCCAGCTCCAGCAGCTCGGGGTACAGGTGGCGGGAGAAGTCGGTGATGGACGCGTGGACGTGCCGCGCCCGGCTGATCGCGGGGAGATAGAGGTCGCGGGGCAGGCGCTGCCCGGCCGCGGCGCGCGGGTCGTACAGCGAGAGCCGCCGCCCGTTGGGGCCGACCAGCAGCACGCTGCGCCGGGTGCCCTCGGGCACGATCTCCCACCCGAAGTCGGCGCCGCGCGCGGCGAGGTGGGCGCGGATGAGCGCGCCCTGCGGGTCGTCTCCGATCAGGTCGATCAGCCTGGCCCGCAGGCCGAGGGCGTGGCAGCCGAGGAGCACCCCGCTTCCGGTGTTGCCGATGCGATCGACCACGGGCGGCACGCCGTAGGTGTCGGCGTACGGCAGCGGCAACTCCGGCACGTACACCGTCGTGTCGACCCCGGCGCCCCCGACCACGACGACGTCGTACGGCACAGTGCCGGCTGAACTCATCGCCCCTCCACAAACCTCAGATGAGACCCCGAACACATTCAACCCAGTCGGCACACACTCCGCGCGAAAGGAACCTTACCTGCGGACCAGACCCGCGTTCTCGTGGGTTTCGAGCCGACCGGTGATCCATCACGGTCATCGCGAACAGCCATGATGGTGGGAGATCGCGTCGCAATCTCGACAGGGTGACAGCGCCGCAGGAAGAGTACGAAGATCTTCGTCGGCTGCTCGTGCGTATCAAACAACGGCGGCCAGCCCCGTCATCCGGTGGGCTGGGCTGAGGCACGAAGCTCGGCCCGTCGAGCGCCCTCAGCCCCGCACGGCTCCCAACCATCGCGTGGCGATCGTGAGAGAGATGTGACGCACGGCCCACTTAGCTGCCTGCGGTCTTATAAGGCGTGACCGTTGCAACCGGTGCATGACGCCTACCCGCAACTTAGCGATATCACCACATAAACGGCTACTGCTGGGCTCGTCATTTGTTTTGACCGTTTGCCCCATTCTGTAGTCCGTGGCGGGGATATCGTTGGTTGGTCACCCAAGCAGGGGGTATGGCGCCCCGCGTCTGTTAACCCTTTAGGACACACCCGACATATACATGCCGGCACGCCCGAAATTGGATGACCAGCAGAATCGCCACGACCTTCGGGTCGCCCCCCCCTTTGACGAGCAAGGACACCCCCCGACTGATGGTTGTGACCCAGCAGGAAATCGAGAACCGGTTATGGGATGCCGCTGACGAGCTGCGCGTGGCAATGCCTGAAGCGCAATACTCCTCCGTCGTCTTCCCGTTGATGTTTTGGAAGTACCTGTCGGACACCTGGGAGCACCAGCACGAGGAGTTCCTTGCCGACAACGAGGATCTGGAGGACCTGTCCGCCGAGGAAGCCCACGAGATCGAGTACCGCGACTACCAGTCGTTCGAGATCCCGTTCATCCACCCCGGCACCGTCCAGCAGCGTCGCGCCTCCTGGACGTCCATCCTCGCCACCATCACCCAGCCCAGCCTCGGCCGGCGCGTCCGCGCCTCCCTGCAGGCCATCGAGACGGCCAACCCTGACAAGTTCTCCCGCCTGTTCGGGTCCATGACCTGGACCTCCGAAGAGGTGCTGCCGGGGCAGGTGTTGGAGGCGGTCATGCAGGCGATGGACCGCACCCCGAGGATGCACGAGGGCAACATGTCCCACGACGTGCTGGGCGGGGCGTACGAGTACCTGCTGAAGCGGTTCTCCGACGGATCCGGCACCCGAGCCGGCCAGTTCTTCACCCCACGCGAGGTCGTCCAGCTGATCGTCGAGGTCCTAGACCCCAAGGGCTTCGAGTCGGTGTACGACCCGACCTGCGGGTCGGGCGGCATGCTCATCGCCTCCGCGAACCTCCTGAAGGCCCACGGCGGACGTGGCTACACACTCCGCCTGTACGGGCAGGAGGCCGTACCGGACACGGCGGGTGTGGCCCGCATGAACCTCTTCATGCACAACCTCACCCAGTTCCAGGTTGAGGTCGGCGACACCCTGAAGGACCCGCGCTTCAAGAAGTCGGACGGGTCTGTCGCGCAGTTCGACGTGATCGTCGCAAACCCGCCCTACAGCCTGAAGTGGAAGCCTTGGACCAAGGACCCGCGTGCTCTCGGCGGGGTCGCCCCGCAGTCGTCGGCGGACTGGGCGTTCGTGCAGCACATGATCGCCAGTATGAACCCGAAGAAGGGTCGCGTCGGCGTCGTCCTGCCGCACGGCGTCCTCTTTCGCGGCGGCCAGGAAGCAGCCATCCGCCAGCGTGTCCTGGACGACGACCTGCTCGAAGCGGTCATCGGCCTGCCGGCCAACCTCTTCTACAACACCAGCATCCCCACGGC
>NZ_JBEZFH010000387.1:0-3042 GCF_040649355.1 Sphaerisporangium sp. NPDC049002
ATCGTCACTGTCTCGATCGTCCTGTCTAGCTCTGTTTCACATCATGAGGACTCATTCGTCCTATGTCTCACAAGAGTCTGACAGAGAGGGCGGTGCCGTTGTCACGCAGCTCGGCCCGCACGTTCAGTGCCAGCAGCGCATTCCGCAACTGCATCAAAAGCCTCGCGTCGTGCTCTTGCTGTTGCTGCTCCTGGAGCAACCGTTCCGCCGCGGCGCGCATCACGGGATTCATCTCGCGTTCCTTTCGACCCGGCCGCTTGCGAGGCAGTCCAGACATTCCTGTTCTCCGTACCTGTTGTCATCGCTGCTCTCGCCGAGCAGGAGGGCACGACGGGAGCTGCGCAGCTTGGTCCCACGTCCCCTGCAGGAGGGACAAAGGATCGTGTTGTCGCTGGACTTGTGTGGCCGGGTCACCGTCGCCATCTCCTCGTTGCTCCGACGTTCCCTGTGGCGGGAGGCCGCATGACGTACCGTGGTTGCTTGATGACAAGTCCACCGGCAAAGCCGCGACGACAGGACCCCTGAACGGCCCCCCAACAGTCCCCCTCTTGAGCCCCCAGCCGGGAGGAAGGCACCAGATGCCCGACAACATCCCCAACGTGCAGCTCAGAGCCTGGCGCAACGAGCACCACCTGACCCGCGCGCAGATGGCCGACAAGGTCAACCGCACGCCTATCGGCATCAGCGACCGCCTGACCTGCGACGAGGAACGCATCCGCCGCTGGGAAGCCGGCGAAGTCTCCTGGCCCCAATCCGCCTACCGACTCGCCCTAACCCAACTCACCGGACTACCCGTCGAAGACCTCGGCTTTCGCCCCCACCGCCGCGGCCACGTCCAGATCATCGAAGCCACGCCCATCACACCGGTCGACGCCCTGCGGGCCGAAGCAGACCTGTACGGCACCATGGAACTCGCCCAGCAACTCCAGGCATCCGACGTCGGAAACGGCACCCTCGAAGCCTTGGCCGAAGCCGTCGACCTGCTCTGCCGCGCCTACCCGGTCGTCCCCGCCACTACCTTGCGCGACCGCACCCAAAAGCGCCTCGCACAGATCACCCGACTACTCAGCGGCCGCATCACCCTCGACCAGCACCGCGAACTCCTGGTCATCACCGGCTGGCTGACCGCCCTACTCGGATGCGTCCACTACGACCTCGGCGAGCGCGAGGAAGCCGAGACCGCCCGCCGCACCGCCTACGAGATGGGCCGTCAGGTCGGACACGGCGAGCTGATGTCCTGGGCTTACGAGATGTCCGCCTGGTTCGCCTTGGTCGAAGGCCGTTACGAAGATGTGGTTACCGCCGCCCGCATGGGGCAAGCCGTCGCCGGCCAATCCAGCGCCATGGTCCAACTCACCCTGCAAGAGGCCCGTGGCCTGGCACGCATCGGCGACCGCCGCGAAGCCGACAAGGCCCTCACCCGCGGAGCCGACACCCTCGCCAAGCTCCCCATCCCCGGCAACCCCGACCATCACTTCGTCTTCGACCACGCCAAATGGCTGTTCTACGCGGCCACCGCCTACACCTGGCTCGAAGACAACGACCGCGCCGAAGAACACGCCCTCGAAACCATCCAGATCCACACCCGCCCCGACGGCACCAGCAATGCCCCCATGCGCGTCGCCGACGCCCACATCGACCTCGGCATCATCCACGCCCGCCGCGGCAACCTCGACGCCGCGGTAGAACAAGGCCTTGCCGCCTTCGACATCGAACGAAAATCCCTAACCGACCTCGTCAACCGCGCCGCAGACCTCGACCGCGTCCTACGCCACCGCTATCGGCGCGAGGCTCTGGCCGAGGAGTTCCACGAGCAGTTCGTGACAGCTCGCCGTGCGCTCGTAAGCCGACGCCCGGAACTCCTCGATTGACATACTGTCCCGTCCAGCCAACCTCTGACCAACGCTCCATCACAATGCGACCAAGATCGAAAACAACCTTCTTCACATCTATGAAGGGCGGTCGCTGGCCGCGCTGCGACTCTTCGGCCGGTCACGGCCGCGCCACCCACGCGCCGACGTCCACCGAGCAGACACTCAGACCGGGAGAAGGCCTCCAGAAGTGACGGGTAGTAGCCAGCATATGCCGGTAGGATCGAGTCGACTTTCTTGGGGTTTCGTGGGCAGAGCTAGGCTCTCCATGGCTCTCCATGGCCTACGTCGGCCTCATGTCTGAGAGGAGCCTGTGATCACCGAGCCGTGGGTCTCCGTCGAGGGCGTCGCCAGACATCTCGGGGTAGCAAAGGATTCCGTGTACCGGTGGATCGAGATGCGCGGCCTGCCCGCCCACAAGATAGGTCGCCTTTGGAAGTTCAAGCTCTCGGAAGTTGACGAGTGGGTCCGGGCGGGCGGCGCCGACGGACACGACGAGAGCGCAAGCGGACGGTCCGCCGAATGACCATTCCAATGATTGACCTTGATGCACTGTTCCGGCTCCGGGTCGTGGTCGCGCGCTTCGGTGAGATGGACAGCGCCAAGTGGTGGAACACCAAGGGGCAGCTTGGCCGCTATGGCGTAGCGGCCCTGCGACGGGGTTTCCCACGCACGCACCGGTTCGCACAGGCACGGTCCGTCTTCACCGTAGCGGCTCACCGCTGCGATGAAGTCTTCAACCCACCCGGCTGTGTGACGCTCTGGCGCCTTCCTGAGGCGGTCGAGGAGGACTTCGACGCGCGCTGGGAGCATTGGCTTGACAACGCCAGCGACTGGGCTCCCTTCTTTGAGCAGATCGAGCAGATGAACGACACCGACCTGGCTCGTGTGCTGCACGGGTTGCGGTTGGTCGACGATCACGATCTCGACAGGTTGGCGCGCCTGCGCCGCTCTGCCGAAGGGAGGACCGTGGCGTTGCCTGGCCTGTTCTTGGACAGCGGCGAGGACATCCGCCTCCTGGCATTGGGATTCGCACGCGGCGAGCCCGGCGCGCTCACCGTCCCCTACGCGCGGAGAGCCGAAGCATGACAGCCGCGTTGGAGAGCGACCCCGCGAGCGGTACGGAGACCAGCGCCACGTCGCCCTTGGGCGAGAAGACCGGAGGCGGGAC
>NZ_JBEZFH010000388.1:0-2986 GCF_040649355.1 Sphaerisporangium sp. NPDC049002
ACGGGGGGTGACCCGCGCCGCACACGCCATACTGCCACCACTTAGGGTGACAGTCCAATCACACGCCGGACTGTCACCCTGGGGGCTACCGGGGGGAGACCGGCGCGGGCGGCGTCACCCCGATGGACCGGACGGTCTCCCGCGTCGTCGGGCGAACGTACTCGTAGGGCGTCAACCGCGCCCCCCGGCGGGTCTCGATGGGCAGGGGCTCCTCGCACCGGGAGCACCCGCGCGCGACCAGCACGCCCCCGACGAACACCCCCGCGTGACGTACGCGGTCTGCCACGTGTGGTTCGGGTCCACCTCGGGGTGCGCCGCCAGGTACGCCGGCCACCACCTCTCGACGTGCACGTGCGGCGCCAGCACCGCGTTCAGCCAGAAGCACGGGCCGCACTGATCGGTGTAACCCTCGGCGCCCGGCTCCCCGTCCCACTCGGCGTCGTTGACGCGACACTGCAGGCACTTCGGGGCGGTGTGCTGGGTGCTGACCATGGTCGCGACTCCTCGGGTCTCAGCCGGGCCGCTCGCGCCGGCAAGGGGACCGCCCCCAGGAAGGGGGCGGGTCGTGCAGGGGACTACAGGCACTCGCCGGCGTGCGCCAGGTGACACGAGGGGCACACCGCCGCCGGCCTGCGACGACGACCGCCCTTGAGGTTCTCGGGCTGGCACTCGGTCCGCGTGCAGGCCGGCTGACACACCGGGCAGTGGCACACGATGACCTCCGCGATCTCGGGGTCGACCGTCATGCACTCCTGGTGGGGGACCTGCTTGCAGGTGAAGCAGACCCGAAGCTGACCGGTGCGAAGCTTGTGCGCCGCCATGCTGGTGCCTCCTGGTGGACGTGAGTTGGGCCGCTCGAACCAACTGAGACCAGCGTCACGCCCCCCGGCACGAGGGACAAGCGACACCGGGAAACCAGGGGCTACAGGCCGCCCAGGGTCGCACCGAGCACCAGGTACCCGACGAGCAGGACGACCCCCAGCAGGGTTGCCAACGTGACCAGGGCAAGCAGACGTGCCAGCAAAGGGTGCCTCCAAAGCAGTAGGTGCGACGGGCAGCAAGGGCCGAGGGACCTCGGCACCTACGGACCGTCCCCTCTGGCGCGGGCAGAGGGGACGCCCCGTAGGTGCCGGGATCAGGCCTCGACGAGGGCCACGCCCCGCAGGAACACCATGCAGCCGCCCTGCGTCGCCTTGACCATCAGCCGGGCGGCCACCTCGTTGCCCAGGTCCCCCAGGACGACCCGGAGGGCGTGCACCACACGCAGCGCCACGACGCAGGAGTCGGACCGGGTCGACGCGACCCGAACACGCTCCCGACCGTCGGCACCAGGGGCGCTCTCGACGACCTGCAACGACCCCTTCAGACCCGCAACCTCCAGGACCTGGTGCAACACGGCCTCGGTCATCGTGGTCGTCGCGGGGACCCTGGCCGCCGCCACAGACGGAGCCTCGGCCGGGCCGTCGGACGGGATGACGCCCCACACGTTGAGCCCGCGGACCCGCAGCTCCTGCCGCAGGGACACCATCACCGCCTGCAGGGACCAGGGGCCACCCTCCCTCAGGCCGGCAGCCAGCACCGTGACCGCGTCGTGGTCGGTGAACCGCCCCGGCAGCTCCCCGACCGAGAGCCCGTAGGCGTAGGCGTGGAGCAGGGTCTCGTTGCCCGAGCCCGCGAGGTAGTCCCCGAACGAGGGGGCGACAGGGGCGGGGATGGTGCCGGACATGGGTGCCTCCAGAGGGTGTGGTGTGTCGGGCCGCTCGGACCGACGGGGACCGGGGGAACCGGGCCCCCTCGGGCCGCCCCCTACCGGCGTAGGCAGGGGACGCCCCGGGGGGGCCAGGGTCACACGGCCTGCGAGCACTCCCCGGGCACGTGCTCCCCCAGGAAGCCGGTGCACTCGAAGCACTCGACGTGCCCCCGCCTGGTCAGCTCGTCGCTGATCTCGACCAGCCGGGCGTCCAGGGCCCCCCGGTCGGCAACCGGCTGCACCAGGTGGGCAACGGCCTGCCCTACCGGGCCGGCAAGCACGTCCGACTCCGGGTCCACGAGCAGGATCAAGCCGACCCTGTAGGCCACCGCGAGGGAACGGTCAGAAAGGGTGCCGAACGAGGTGGTGACGGTGCCGGGCATGTGTGCCTCCAGAACGTGTGATGTCGGGCCGCTCGATCCGACTAAGACCAGCGTCACCCCTTGAGGGGGACGAGACAAGCACCAGGCTGTGCCCGGCACCCACTGGCCGCCCCCCGAACGTTCCGGGGGGCGCCCCGTGGATGCCGGGTTCAGCCCGCGAGGTGCACGTACGTGAGGTGCAGGGTGGTGACCCCGTCCCCCGCCTCCATGGTCAGGCGGCGGCCGAGGGTGTCCCCCAGGTCGTCCCCCAGCAGGGTACGAACCGCCCGCATGAACACCAGGGGCACGCAGGCCGAGTCGCCCCGTGCGAACACCAGGCGGACCTCCTCGACCCCGACGGGGTTGACCCCGCCGGTCACCTCGACCTCACCGAGGTCCGCCAGTGCCAGGGCCTCCCGCAGCGTGGAGCCCGCCAGCGTGATGGTGGCCGACACCAGGGGGTCGACGACGAACATGTCCTCGGTCGGCTCGATGTCGTGGACGTCCACGCCCCGGCCAGTCAGCTCCTCGTTGATCGCGGCCATGACCCCGAGCAGGCCCCAGTCTCCCGACACCTCCAGGCCGGCCACGAGCACCAGCAGGGCGTCCCGGTCCTGGAAGGTGCCCGGGTGCCGCCCGACCGCCAGCCCGTACGCGTACGCGTTGCTCAGGGTCTGGTTGCTGGACCCCGCGACGAGGTCGGCAAACGACGGGGTGACGGTGAGGGTGGTGCCGGACATGGGTGCCTCCAGGGGTGAAGTGAAGTTGGGCCGCTCGAACCAACTGAGACCAGCGTCCCCCCTAAGGGGGGGAGGGACAAGGGACCGGGCCGGTGCCCGGTGCCCACGGGCGACCCCCTACCGACAGGGGGAGG
>NZ_JBEZFH010000389.1:0-2940 GCF_040649355.1 Sphaerisporangium sp. NPDC049002
GTGTGGATCAACAAACCACTCACGTCTCAAGACGACGGCGCTTCACCACAAACCACACAAGTAGCCTGATGTCTCAACACGTTTGACAGGTTCCGGAGCAGTGCCAGTGCGATACCCGCTGGAACGGTGATGAGGGTGAACACGACCACCGCGCTGTTGACGTGCCTGGTCTCGTCCTCTCTGGTCAGCCGATTGAAGTCGCTGATCTCGGTGAGGATCTGATCGAAACGCTCACGAAGGCCGTGCTGGCGCTGGTAGGCGGCCAGAAGCCGGTTCGGGATGCCGTGGGTCGTCAGGTGCTGCGCCCACAGTCGACGCCGGAAGGAACCGACCTCTCTCTCCAGTTGGGCCATCGTCGTCGCCAGGTTGGTGTCGAGCGCGGCCACCATACGCTGT
The DNA here is from genome assembly GCF_040649355.1 of Sphaerisporangium sp. NPDC049002. Lineage (NCBI taxonomy): Bacteria > Bacillati > Actinomycetota > Actinomycetes > Streptosporangiales > Streptosporangiaceae > Sphaerisporangium > Sphaerisporangium sp. NPDC049002. The sequence continues at coordinate 397 of NZ_JBEZFH010000389.1, forward strand.
TCGAGATGTTTGAGCCCTTGGCTCTGGAGTAAGCCGAGCATGACCGCGTCCAGGTAGATCGAGCGCAGGTACAGCTCCGCGTAGCCGAAGAACCTATCGTTTGGCCCCTCGTCAGGCCGGACGCCGACGACGCCCATCCCGTCGCGCAGTACGACGGCATGCCAGTCGACGGAGAGTCTGATGATCTCGTCGTTGGCCGGTTCGAGGTGTTTGGGATCGGGCGGATAGTCCGCCAGGATGGTGCGCGAGGCCAGTGCCCACAGCCACTGACGGGCCGCAGGCCAGCGCCAGTACCTGGGGTGCTGGTACAGACGGGGCAGCCCTCGTTTGGCGGGGGTCACGAAGCAGACGGTAAAGGGGGGTAGGGCGGACTCGATCTTGGCATGTCCGTCTACGAGAGCCTGCGCGTCGAAGCTGACGGGTGGCGCGTTCATGCGGCCCGCCAGGCCACGTAGTAGCGAGATCGGCGTTCCTCGCCTCGACCGCAGGTGGATCGCCACCAACCCACAGGCGTCCGGCTCGTCGGATATGCGGAGAGCCTCGATGCCCAGGATCTCGACGTCGCCGACCACGCGATGGGTGGGATCATGCCAGCGGTTAGGGCGATCTTCCCGCCCGTACAGCACATGGGTCGCCTTGTCGCGGTAGTACTCGCTGCGTGCCTCGGCGGTGGAACGCACCTGCCGATGCTGAAGGATCAGTGGCCCAGGCGCCCATTCCGGTGTGGAGGGGAATCGCGCTTCGTAGACGACGACCAGTGCTTGCCTGGCGAGCCGGGTCACCGGTAGTAGTCCTCCACTTCGGGAAGGTCCAGACGGATGACGTAGCGCGCGTGCTCCGGATCTTCGGGGTCCACCAGGAACCTCACCCGCTCACCTGTCCGGATGGTACGGAATCCCTCGGTCACGATGTCGGCGTACATGAAGGCGTGATGCTTATCGGTCTCGATATCCCGAACCACGTATGTGCCTTGGCGGCCCTCGTGACCGCTGCCGAGTGGTATGCGGTCGACGATGTTGCCGAACCGCTGACCACCCGCCGCTGTGATCTCCTCGCTGGTCACCCGAGCTCCTCCACACACCTGAAACCGACCGCGTTGCTGCATCCCCGGCGCCGGGAGAGCCCCTTGGAGGAGACCTGAAGTGCTCGGTACGGGTTGTCGTAGGAGCCGCCGCAGATGACGACCTCGTTGAGGTTCTCCAGCACCGTTCCGGTGATCTCCCACACGTTTCCGGCCATCTCCCGGATCCCGAACGGAGAGACGTTGCCGGGATGCGCGTCGACCGGACCGGGCATGGCTTGGCTCAGCCGCCCACCGTCCAGTTCCTCTCTCCATGCCTCGTAGGTGATCAGCGGCTGCCCGCTCCATGTGTCCGCACAATTGACGATGTCCAGGTCGATGTCGTCGCCCCAGGGGAACAATCGGCCGTCACTTCCTCGAGCGGCGGCCTCCCATTCGAGAGACGTGGGCAGGCGCTTGCCCTCGAAGCGGGCGAAGGCATACGCGCTCCAATAATTGACGCAGATCACAGGGTGGTTCTCGTACGCCCGATCGGTGAAGTAGTCCTGCACCTTGAGGCGTTCCTGCCACGGCTCGTGGGAGTAGGCAGGCGGCTTGCCCGGGTGGTCCCACTCATGTGAGCCATGCTGCCGGACGGCTTTCAGAAAGCGGCTGTAGCGGCCGACCGTGACCGGGAAGCGATCGAACCGGACGGGCCGCTCGACGCGCCGGAGCATCAGATGGTGACTCGGCCCGACGAGATACGTACCGGCGGGGAGGACGCAGTCGACGCTGGGTGCCTGCGGCGCATGGCGGGATCGCCGGTACAGGAAGTCCCGAACCTGCTCGGTCAGGCGAGGACCGGTCTCGACGGCGGACTCCCGGTTAGCGGGATCACGTAGGTATTCGGCGGCCAGCAGCTCCTGATAGGCCGAGTGCACGAAGGCGACCCCGGACGACTCGACGGGCCTGAAGAACGCTCTCAATCGGAACGCGTTGTAGCTCAGGCGCCCTCCCTCGAAGAGGGAGATACCCACATCGTTCACGATGTCCACGAACGTAAAGGTCGTCTGACCTCGGAGGAAAGCCTCGCCGAAGTACGTGATGATCGACCGCATTGAGTCCGTGAGATGGGTCGATGCCATGACCCGTTCCATGTGCTGCCAGGCCAACTCGGCGAGATGAGGAAGATCGCCGCTGTCGAGTTCCAGCTCACGTACCAGGCGCATCTCAAGGGGGGTGCCGGCGCCGGCCACATCCTGGAGCCTCAGTGCCGAGAATCGGGGCACACGCAGTGGGTTCACGCCCTGGGCATGGAGTTGCTGGACAAGCTTCTCCGACACCAGCGCGGTGCCGTCCAGCAGCCGTCGCACCTGCGGGGAATCCTCCAGGAAGGAAACCCGCGAGCTGGTGACGACCGCCGACTCCGCGGACAGCACCTGGGCCAACTCGGAACCTGTCAAACGTGTTGAGACATCAGGCTACTTGTGTGGTTTGTGGTGAAGCGCCGTCGTCTTGAGACGTGAGTGGTTTGTTGATCCACA
>NZ_JBEZFH010000390.1:0-2932 GCF_040649355.1 Sphaerisporangium sp. NPDC049002
TCTCCAGGGGTTTTCCAGCGGGTCGAACAGTCCCAGCGGGATCACCTTGGCCAGCGGCTCGTCTGTGGTCTCGGCCGGGCCCTGGCCTGATGCGGCGTCTGGCTCGGCATCTGCTTCGGTGGGCGTGACTGGCTGCGGGACAGAAGGTGCGCTGGTTGTGGTGGCGCGGGTGCGGGCCGCGACCTGCCGGTCCCGCGCGGTGCGCCGGGTGCCGGGCTTGGCCGGTTGCTCGGGTCCGGCGCCGGCCTTGGCCAGTAGCGCGGCGACCGCGTCTGCGATTTCAACCTCGGTGGCCCGGGGCAGACTCTGGCTGACGTGATCCCAGGCCAGCTCACCGAACGGGACGGGGACGCGGTGCAGGTGCTTCCACCGCGCCTCGATCCACTCGCCGTCGCCGTGGTGGTTGCGCACCCAGATCTGGGAGACGTCGTAGGGATCGTGATGGACCTCCCAGAGTCCCTTCTTGGCCCGGACCCCGGAGTCCTGGCGCCGGATCAGGCCGGGGCCGTCGTAGGTGCGGCGGCTGATCTTGATGCCGTAGTCGTTGACCGCGCGCCAGATGGCGGGCAGCAGCTCGATGTAATCGGCGCCGGTGAGCGCGACCGGGACGTAGCCGCAGGTCTCGACCAGCGCGGCGTATTTCTCATTCGGGGTGAACGACCTGCCCGGGTGGACCGGGTCACGCAACCCGTCGTGCCTGCGGTTTTGCCACTTGGCGACCAGCCACTCATCCAGAAGCTCCTGCAACTCCAGCAGGGACCAGATGGGCTGCTTGTCCAGGTGCCGTCCGCGCCGGTCGCTGTTGCGGCCGGTGTAGCCGGAGACGAACTGGGCGAACAGCGTGCCCACCGAGCTCAGCATCTTCTCGATGTGGCCCTTCTCGAACGGCGAGCCCTTGTGCGCAGGCTGAACGTCGATCTCCAGGAACCGGCAGGAAGCGAGGAAGTTGCGGGAGATGAAGACCTTGCCGTGATCGCAGACGATCATCTCGGGCACGATCACCGGCCGCGCGGCCGCGTGCTCCAGCCGCTCATCCAGGCTGAGCAGCCGACGGTGCGGCAGCACCGAGCGCGCCATGCGCAACGCCTCCACCCAGCCCGGCCGCATCAGCTCCGGGGTGAGCGTGCGGGCCAGCAGCACGCTCGCGTCGACCGACTTGGTGACCGGTCGCAGCACCGCGGCGGTCACCGTCCGGGTCGCGACATCGATCATGCCGGTGAGCTCGACCTTGCCCGCCACGCCGTCATCCAGCCGGACCAGCACGTCCAGCGAGGTGGAGTCGATCTGCATCACCTCGCCCGGGGCGAAGGCGGGTAACTCCCCGAACGGCGCTTGCGCACCATGCGCCCGCGATCTTCGGGTGACGGCAGAGCCGGTGGTGTGGGTGCCCGCGGTCAACTTGGCCAGCAGCCGATAGAGCGTGCGCTGCGACGGCAGCTCGACCAGCTCACCCTGCTCGCGCAGAAGTTCGCCGGTCCGCCAGAGCAGGAACGACCCGGTGCGGGTGGAGGCGTCCACGGCCTCGGCGATGGCCTGCCGCATCGCCGCGACCACCCGGTCGTCCACGGTCCCGTACCGGGGTCTCTTGCGCATCGGGCGATGATCGGCCAGGCCGAGCACGCCGCCGCTCTCATAGCGGCGGCGATAGTTGGCCACCGTACTTGCGCTCACTCGATGCCCGGCGGTCGTCAGTTCGACCGCCTTGGCCTTCTCCCGGGACGTCAGCGACCTCGTCGGCGCATACTCCGGCCGCGGCTCGGCATCGCCGGGCGCATCCGGTGGCAGCCCGTGCAAGACCTCCAGGATGTGACTCTCCCACCACAGCGCCTTCTCCAGCACAGGTGGGGGCAGCGTCTCCAGCAAGGACACCGCAGGCAGCGGCAACCGCCCTGCGCTGTCCACGATCTCAAAGTCGTCATCGGCGAACAGCAAAGCCGGCGGCACCACCCTAGGCTGGCCACCGAGCTCAGACAGCATCACCGCGTGGCCCGAGACCGCCAGCACGACGCGGACCTGCCCATCGAACCGCACCCGCTCGCCGACCATCAGCCGGGCCGGGCGCGCCAGCCGGCTCACCGGCCCGCCACCTTCGCCGCGTGCACCAGACTGTCGGATCCCAGCAACCGCCTACTGATGTCCGCGACCAGCACGCCGGTCCAGAGCAGGTGAAACAGCACAGGCAGCACCATGAGCGGGTCACCCACCGAGCTGGCCCCGACCCGCAACGGCACCGGCCCGCCGAAGACGCGTACGAGTTCATCGGCGACGTCTCGACGAGCGCCGCAGCGGCGCCTGCGATAGCGGGCCAACCATCGCATGTTCGCCATCAACACCGGATCGGGAACGCCGACCCGTGCGAACTCCCAGCCCACTGCCCGGCAGGCCCGCTCGCTGGCCTCAAACGCCTGCGCCGCCGCGTCGTCGATCTGATAGTCGGCGCGAACGTCGATGACTCGGCCGCGGCCGTCCGCCAACCGGACGAAGTAGTCCGGGGCGTGCCGACGCTGGCGCACCCCGTCATGCCAGTGCAGCCAGAACGGTTGCGAGGCAATGCCCCTCACCTCGGGATCCGCATCGAGCAGGATCAGCCGGTCGCGCTCCAGCCAGGACTCGTACCCGATGTGATCAGCGTTCGTGACCGAGTAATACCAGCCCGCGAAACTCGTTCCCCCCTTGGACCAGCCGAAGGGACGCACCGGCGGCACCTGCTCAAACCGGACGCTCCAGCTGGCTCCCAGCGGTCTACGACACCGCACGCCATCGTGGTAGAAGTCCAGCTCAAACCCGCCATGAGCCGGATCCCCGTGATCAACCGCGAGTTCCTCCACCGTCACTCCTGACGACTGGCGACGCGTCACTCAACCTTCGGTGGCACGAAACTAGTGGTCATCAACCTTCGGTGACAATGCTCAGCCTTCGCTGTCACAGGACA
>NZ_JBEZFH010000391.1:0-2892 GCF_040649355.1 Sphaerisporangium sp. NPDC049002
CCACCACGTCTACAGCCACCGACGCACCCTCAATCTGTTCAAGATGGAAGTGAGGGAATCAAGCTGACCAAATCACAAACTCGCCGGGGCCCTGGGCTCGTATCGGCTTACCGCATCGGCTCCAGCGACATGGTGGACGCCGTGATACTCGGATGCGGCAAGTTCGAGGAGCGCCGCAGCGAGATCGACGACATGCACGGGACATCGCACGTCGTCGGTGAACAGCATTCCTCTCGCCCTGGCGGTGGCCAGTGAATGCACCAGCGCCTCGTGCGGCGAATCACCGTCACCGATGATCAGGGATGTCCGGGCTATCACCGCGGTTGCCGCGATCGCGTTCACTGCTGTCTCGGCAGCGGCTTTGGCCGCACCATACGGGGTGATCGGGTCAGGGACGCACGTCTCGTCATAGCGAATCGCGGCACCCGAGAAGACCGCGTCGCTGGACACATGTACCAGGCGCCCACCCGCCGCAGAGACAGCGAGAGCCACGTTCACGGCTCCCATCGCCGTGCTCGCCCAATCTGTCTGCCGGAACGCAGCGTTAATGACCGCCTCTGGCCGAAATACGCCGATCAGCGCGTCAACGTCCTCTCGTCGGCGCACATCGAGCGGCAACCACTCAACACCTGCGGTCTCTCCTGATCGGGTCAGGTAGGTCGCAGCCACATCATGCTTGGCCCGGCCGCCAGACGGTGGGTGAGCCGGGCACCGGCCCTGCCACCCAGTGCCAGGGCAATCGTCTGCAGCATCTGGCGAAGTTGGACGCTGTGACGTCCGTAGCGGATGGTCAGCCCGGGCACCTGCTCGGCGAAGGTCTTCTTGCCGCAGTGGTCGTTATCACACCAAAACCGCAGCACTCGCAGGTGAAGCACCGTCTCCTGACCGCTGACCGCGGTGTCGCCCACTCGCCGCTCATAGCTGCTGTGCACGCGGCGGGAAACCCGCCCACACTGCGAGCATGCTGCTTGTGACGTGCGGGTTCTGGCGCGAATCCTTACCGATCTCCCCGACCGGCCCACCTGATCGATCTGCAGGCAGGCCAGGTGAGGGAAGAGAACCGCCAGCAACTCCGGGATCGTCACCCAGCATGATCAGCAAGTCAGACAGCCGACCACCGGAAGATCACGAAATTAGTGCCAGAGCCACAGTTCGACCGGTGTTGACACCCGACCGGTGTGTCGGCACCGGGGTTGCGGGACGTTCCGAGACGATGATCGGCATGACGACCGCCCCCGCAAGGGGCTACTCCTGCGGCCCGAAAATCTCCTCGACGAACTGCGCTGTGGGCAGTCGGACAACGCCTGGATCCGCACCTAACCGAGTGCCGGCGGGTACTCGGCTGGACGGCGTCCCCAGGCCGAGATCAGCGGCGCGAGTGTCAGGTCGAGTTCGCCCGCGTGGATGGCGGCCAAGTGCGCGTTGATCTCGGCGTCGTCGGCCAGGCCGGCCGCGAGCAGCTCGCCGCGCACGTGCCGGATGGTCGCCGCCTCCAGCCGGTCGCAGGCTAGCCCGCCGACCGGGAAAGAGCCCGCCGCGGCGACATCTACCAAGCCGGCCTCACGCAATGCCCGCGGCAGCGTCCGGCCGTAGCGCAGGTCCGCGCCGCGGCGCGTCAGCAGCTCCCGGACCGCGTCGCGCAGCCGGTTGGCCCGCCGCTGCGCCGGGCCGCTGTCGTCCAGGCATGCCAGTGGCTGCAGAGCGGTATCGGCGTCCTCGATCAGCAGCCAGCCGCCGGGCCGCAGCGCCGCCGCCATCGTGGCCAACGCCCGAGCCCGGTCGGGTACATGGACCAGCACGAGCCGGGCGTGCACCAGATCGAACGTCCCCGGCTCCGGGGGCGGATCAGCGGCGACGTCGTGCCGGCGCACCTCGTACCCGCCGCCTGCCTTCAGCCACGACGGGTCGATGTCCGTGGCCAGCACGTGCCCGGTCGGACCGACGGCCGCCGCGAGCGCCTCCGGGATACTGCGGCCACCGGCCCCCACCTCCCAGCAGCGCGAGCCAACCCTGACCCCTAGTCGATCGAAGTGCCTCCGCGTCACACCGTCGAACAGCTCGGCCAGCCAAACGAATCGCTCGCCCGCCTCGGCGCGCGCGTTGTCCAGCAGGTACCCGCGGGCGGGAGCGGGCTCTCCACCGAGCGCGGTAGTCCCGCCTATCGGATCCGGTCGGCCACCGACGTGCGGCGGGCGGGGCGAGGAGGTCATCACTACATGGTCACCTCCCCAGACCACCAGCGCCACGACGACGGGAGAGTGATATCTCACACAGCCAGCGAACCCCGCACGTCCTACAGCACGGTTCTGCACCGTGACGCGGCGACTCGCCCTTGTGAGGCGCTCTTCGAGCGATGGCCGGCCGGCAGGCGCCGCGAGGCGAAGCTGGAGTGGCTGTGGGGCGCCGCGCCACGGACCGAATCCCTCACCGAGGCCATGCGGGAGCCGAGCCCCTCGGGGGCATGAGGCCCGCGGCTCAGGAGACCGGAGTCAGTCACGGTCGAGCAGCGCCGTCGCCATCCGCTGGACGGAACGGGTGAAGCGGCGGGGGTCGCCGGGCGGTGTCAGGTGGCGGATCAGTCCGCCGTCGAAGACCGCGAGCAGGCCGTGGGCCAGGAACTCGGCGTCGAGGTCGGGACGTTCGCCGGCGATCAGGCCGCTCAGGTGGCGGTGCCAGAACCGGTAGCTCGGGTCGGCGTACTTGTCGTCGGCGCAGGCCTGCTCGTGCGCGGAGAACAGGACGGCGTTGCGCTCGGCGATCAGGCCGAGCCCGTCGAGGAAGGCCAGCAGCCGCTGCCGGGTGGGCGCGCCGGGGCCGAGTCGGAGGTGTCGATCGGCGCGAGGTCGCGTACGGCCGAGGCGAGCGCGAAGCCCATCTGGCCGGACATCCGCC
>NZ_JBEZFH010000392.1:0-2891 GCF_040649355.1 Sphaerisporangium sp. NPDC049002
GCTCGGCGAGTTCATCGGCCGGGCCTGGGGCGACACGAACCGCTCGCTGCTGGACAGGCAGGTCAAGCTGACCGGCTTCGCGATCCACTCCAAGACCCGGGCTGGCGGTGACGCCCGCGGCCAGGGCCGTCCGGGAGGAGCGCTCGGAGTCCTTGATCGCCTGAGCGGTGAGGCGGCGGATCTTGACCCAGTCCGCGGAGCCCGGCCAGATGGTGGGCGGCACGAACTGCAGGCTGGTCGTCTTGGCGTCCTTGACCTTCAAGGCCAGCGGCACGAGATGTTCGAGCAGGTCGCGCGGGATGTCGGTGCGGAACATGTGCCGGGTGGCGGTCGCGATCTTGCCGAAGTTCGCGAGCACCACGCTGGGCGTGGCCTGGTCGAGGAGCGCGCCCATGACGCAGCGCTGCCGCCCCATGCGCGAGAAGTCGTCGCTGTCGACCCGGGACCGGCCGTACCAGAGCACGTGCTCGCCGTCGAGCCTCTGGTAGCCCGCCTTGATCGTGCCGGCCGTGCCGAAGTGGCCGCCCCACCTGATGTCGGTCTCCACGCGGATCTTCAGCCCGCCGATCGCGTCGATGAGGGCCGCGAAGCCGTACATGTCGACGATCGCGTAGTAGTCGACCTTGAGGCCCAGGGTGTAGCCGATGGCGCTCTTGAGCTCGTGGGGGCCCCTGCCCTTGCCGAGGTGGTCCTCGGCGTACTGCCAGACCTCGTTCAGCAGGCCCTGCCCCGAGTCGCCCGTGAAGCCGTTCGGGAACCTCGCGGCCAGCGGGTCGCCCTTGGGGAAGTGGACGAACTGCAGGTTGCGGGGAAGGCTGAACATCACCGCGTTGCCGGTCTTCACGTCGACGCTGGCCACGGTCATGCTGTCGGTCCGCACGCCCGTCCTGTCGCCGGCGGCGTCACCGCCGATGAGCAGGAAGTTGACCCGGCGCCGGCCGTTCCAGGGGTCCTCCTGCCTGACCGGGGTCACGGTCTCGCCCGGCACCGCCGGGTCGCTCGTGAAGATGGCGTCCGCGGTCTGGCGGACGGTCAGCATGCTGCTCGCCGTCAGCGCGAAGGGCGCCATGACGCTCACGCACAGGACGCCGACCACGATGCCGGAGGCGACCTGGCCCGCCTGGGGGAGCCGGTCGGGCCCGAGGGCGATGTAGGAGGTGATGACGAGGGCGAACCACGCCAGCGCGCCGACGGCCGCCGCGACGGTCACCGTCACAAGGACGCCGTCCTTTACGGCGAGGCCCAGGTTCGCCCGGATGACAAGCGCGAACACGACGCCGGCGACGAGGAGCACACCGAAGGCCCCGAGAAGGATGAAACCCGTGCGCCGCTGCCCCGCCCGGAGGTGGGCCGCGCCGGGGACCAGCGCGGATAGCCCCGTCCACCCGATGATGGAGGCGGTGGTGGGGGTCTTGGCGTAGCGGGGAGGCGTGGCCGCCTTCCGCTCGGGGGCGGGTTTCTCCGGGCCGTCCCCGGCCGCCTCCCCCGCGGTGCCGCCCAGAGGCGTGGTCACAAGCTCTCCCTCATGACTATCGGAATCCAGCCGCCAACCAGCGAAAACCCATGGCCGGCCCCCGTAGGTTCACGGAATTCCAGGATTCTAACCCCCATACCTGGACATCACTGACGCAAAGCCAATATTGGGGAATCGGTCGGTAACAAGTCGCTTAACGCAGTATCCGTCCTGACAACCGTTGTCAAGCGGCCGGAGCCGGACATCGGGCTCCTATAAGGTGCTGGAGGCGGGGGCGAGCCAGGTGTTGCACTGGTAGGCCTTCTGGCGCTCGTATCCCTGCCTGAACCAGCGCCCGCTGTTGGCGGGAGTGCCGTGGTCACGCGGGTATCCGGGCCAGTCTCCGACGTTGGAGAAGAAATAGAACAGGTTTCCGCGGCGGGTCGCGGGGATCGGGTAGCTCGCCGCCACCGACCTCATCCACATGCCGCTGAAGCAGTTCGCCTGGAGCTCGTACTTGCGGCTCAGCGCCAGCCTGGCGCTCTGCGACCGCGCGGCCAGCGTCTTGCCCCACCAGGAGTTGGCGAGCCCGGACAGCTGCTGGACGTGGTGGCCGTACTCGTGGGCCATCATGCCGATGATCGCGCCGTGCCAGGTGGAGAGCGAGCCGTACCCGCGCTGGTCGCCCCTGCCGCGCGCCAGCGCCGTGGTCGAGGCGTAGATGGTCGTGTTGCGGGGGCAGTAGTAGGGCACGATGCTGCCCCGCTGGGGGAAGTCGCCGCACGCGCCCCGGCCGCCGCGCGGCGTGACGGCGTACTTCGGAGGGGCGAAGGCGATGCCGGTCCGGCGCAGCGCGGGAGACCACGTCCGGCTCATGCACTGCCCCGTCTTCAGGATCAGCGCCTTCAGCTGGGCGTCGTTGAAGATGTCGGTGGCGGGGGCGAGGCAGGCGACGCGGGGCAGCGTGCCCGCCCGGTAGACGGTGTTCCCGGTCAGGGTGGTGTTCAGCGCCTGGCGGGCCGACCGGGCGGTGCCGTCGGGGGAAGATCGGGTGAGGTGCGGGATCGGCGTGTACGGGTCGGACGTCGGGAGCGCCACGGGCGAGATCGGCTCGGCCTGCCTCGCGCTCTTCAGCGCCGCCGAACCGATCACGAGCAGCACGAACACGGCGGCGACCACCCCGAGAAGGCCGCCGACCACCGCACCCGCGCTCGACTTGCGCTTCGGCGGGCGCCAGTTCGGCGCCAGATGCCCGTACGTGCCGTACGGGCCGGGGCCGTACGGACCCCGGGGCGGGCCGGGCGGCCCGTTCCATCCGGGCGGCCCGCCCGGCCGGCCGCCCGCTTCACCACCAAGAGGCCGGCGGGAGCCGAATCCGGCGCCGTGCGCTGAGAGGGGTTACCGCACGCCCTTCGCCCCGGAGGGAAGTCTCACCAGC
>NZ_JBEZFH010000393.1:0-2871 GCF_040649355.1 Sphaerisporangium sp. NPDC049002
CCGCATCAGGCCAGGGCCCGGCCGAGACCACAGACGAGCCGCTGGCCAAGGTGATCCCGCTGGGACTGTTCGACCCGCTGGAAAACCCCTGGAGAAGCTCGTGAGCCTGCTCGATGCGCTGGAGGGCGTTGCCGAAAGTCGTCAGGACGTCGCCGGCCTTCGGACCCACGTGCTGCGGCTTGAGGGCCTTGGCGGCGTCGGTGAAGATCTTTCCGGTCGGCGCGTCGCTGAAGAACGGGTTCTTGAACCCGGTGATGGTCGGGTCGTCGTAGAGGGCGGGGATGGAGGGAAGGGCCCCGGCGTCGGTGAACAGCTTGAGCTGGGTGTCCTTGTTGGTCAGCAGGTCGATGAGCTCGGCCGCCTCCTTGGGGTGCTTGCCCTGCTTGGGGGCCATCAGGTGCGTGCCGCCCTGGTTGCCGCCGCCACCGCCGGGCACCGCCGCCACGTCCCACTTGCCGGCCGTGGTCGGGGCCGCGTCCTTGATGCTGCCGGTCTTCCAGGACGGGCAGATGATGGTCGCGAACGAGCCCTTGGTGAGACCGGTGTTCCACGGCGGGCTGAAGGCGTTGAGCTTGGCCGACTCGTCGGCCTGGATCATCTGGGCCGACAGGTCGAACGCCTTCTTCACGTCCGGGTTGGTGCCGGCGACCAGGTTGTTCTGCTCGTCGTAGAACCCGACGGGGGCCTGGTCGACCATGGCGCGGAAGTTCTCACCGGGGCCGTCGAACCACTTGGCGCCCGACACCTTCGCGCCGACGAACTTCTTGCCCGCCTCCAGGTACGCCTCCCAGGTGGGCCAGAGCTGCGACACCTCGTCCCGGTTGGTGGGCAGGCCGGCCTTCTTGAACAGGTCGGTGCGGTAGCACATGGCGAGGCCGCCGACGTCGGTGCCGAGACCCAGCAGCTGGGTGCCGTCGGTGGACAGACCCTGCTTCCATTTCCAGTCGAGGTAGTCGCTCTGCCGCTTGCCGAGGCCGTAGTCGTTGAGGTTGTAGAACTTGTCGGCCAGCGGGGTGAACGTGGCGATGTAGCCCGCCTCGACCGCCTCGACGTCGGCAGCGCCCGCCCCCGTGGCCAGCTGCGTGGTGAGGTTCTTGTGGTGGTCGTTGAACTGTGCCCGGCGCTCGACGATCTCGACGTTCGGGTGCGTCTTCTTGAACTCCTCGTACAGAGGAGCGAAGTGGAAGTCGCTGAACAGCGCGACCGTCAGCTTGATCTTCTCGGCCGGCTGTGTGGCGCCCGAAGAGGCACCCGCGCCGCCACCGCTGTCACCGCCACATGCGGTCACGCTGACGGCCAGTACGGCGGCGAGTAGCGGGGTGACGAGCATCCCGGGGCGAAGCTTGCCCATAGACCCTCCCTGGGGGGCTATTAATGATCATGGAGGGAGCGCTCCCTGAGAAGGTTCATTCCGTTGCGCCCCCCGTGTCAACGGGTTCGCCGATAACGATCGTCGTGACCTGGACACCGGTTCCGCCCCCTCCCCTAGGGAGCGCTCTCTCTGTTCCCTCACCGTTCATGCAGGTCAGAGGGCAAGAAGAAGTGTTTCCTGAGCAGATTGAGAGCGCTCTCAGATCTGCGTCACCGATTGCGCGCGGATGTGCGCAAGGTTTCCTCCGAGTTAATTGGGCCCTTGACAGCTCCTGGCGAGAGAGCGCACTCTCGATCTCCGGGAGCGCTCCCCGAACCCCATGCCTGCCGAGGAGACGCCGTGATCGTCCGCACCGGCCGCGGTCCTTGCACGCCGACCATCGCCCCACGGTCGACCCGGGCGGCGGCGAGCTCCTGTCGTACGGCGACGCGACCACCGTTCTCCCGGAGAAGCTGCTCGTCGACTACGTCCGCGTCTACCAGTGAGCGCCACCGGGGCCCGCGCCAGTGGGGCCCCGGTCACCCCCCACCCCCTGGATGCCGCCATGCCCGCGAAACCCTCGATCCGCCGATGGGCCGGTGCCACGCTGCTGGCGCTGGCTCTCATCGCGCAACCGCTCCCGGCGCACGCCGCGCCGGTCGACCCCGCCCAGTTCCAGCAGGTCACCCTCGCCAAGGGCGTGGCCGAGGTGGGCGAACCCATGTCCATGGCCGTGATGCCCGACCGCTCGGTCGTGCACACGGCCCGTGACGGCACAGTGCGCGTCACCGACGCCGCCGGGAACACGAAGGTCTCCGGCAAACTGGCCGTGTACTTCAACGACGAGGAGGGCCTGCAGGGCGTCGGCGTCGACCCCGGGTTCGCCTCCAACCGGTTCATCTACCTGTACTACGCCCCGCCGCTCAACACCCCGCCGAACGGCTCCCCGCTGGACGGCACCCCGGCCGACTTCGCCAAGTTCGAGGGCGTCAACCGGCTGTCGCGCTTCACGCTGAACGCCGACAACACCCTCAACACCGCCAGCGAGAAGACCGTCCTTGAGGTCAAGACCAACCGGGGCGCCTGCTGCCACGTCGGCGGCGACATCGACTTCGACGCCGCGGGCAACCTGTATCTGACCACCGGCGACGACACCGAGCCCGGCTTCAACGACGGCTACGCCCCGCTGGACGACCGTGCGGGCCGTGCGCCCTTCCTGGACGCGCAGCGCGGCGCGGCCAACACCAACGACCTGCGCGGCAAGGTGCTGCGCATCAAGGTCAACGCCGACGGCTCGTACTCGATCCCGGCCGGCAACATGTTCGCGCCGGGGACGGCGAACACCAGGCCCGAAATCTACGCCATGGGGTTCCGCAACCCGTTCCGGATGAGCGTGGACAAGGCCACCGGCGTGGTCTACCTCGGTAAGTTCACCGTACGTCCTAGGACGTTTCAAGGCTCTTTGGGGACGTTTCTGTGACCTCAAAGACGTTCCGCCTACGTCCCCCAGCGAAGTTCAA